>CANRVK010000175.1 GCA_947643285.1 uncultured Eubacteriaceae bacterium | reverse complement strand
TCCGTTACGTCTGGAACGGAGCGAAAGCGCGGCTTCGTTGGAATACTTCCTTGCCGTAGCGATCATTTGTCTTTCAAGTCCCCTGAACTATAACTATATTTTTCTCTGAAAACCTGCGCTCTTCTTCTGATATGCCTTCACTAATTCTCCATATTTTTTAGAATGATAATGATACTTATTATATAATATCGACAATAATTCCTTACTATCCTTTTTTATTACATAAATGATCGCCATATCACAGATGATTCTACAATTATCTTGACGATTTGCTCTTTCATTTTTATGATAGTCATTCCATAGCCATTTTATTAATACTTCTTCCTCTTCTAACTCATATAATATTTGAAGTAAATCTCCTTTTTCTTCATAACGCCCTTCTATATCTATATAAGTATCCCTATACTCTAACACCTTAGCTAAATAAAAAACTACCTTTCTATAATTCTTAAATTGGTACTCCATACAGACTAAATTCTCATAGACTAATTCTATCCCTCTATAATAATTCATATCCTTCATAACCTCTAATGAAGATTCCAAATATTGCCTTGCCTTCTTTAACTTTCCTAATTTCCGATAGGCTATTCCCAAATTCAATAGTTCCATTCCATTGATGCCTTTATATTCTTTTTGCTTTAGATTATTGACTCTATTAAAATGGACAATAGCCTTTCTATAACTTCTAATACACAGATAAATTTCCCCGATATTATTCTGTAAAATACAATACTTTTTCTCATCAGGATATTTCCTTAATATCGCACCTGCACGGTCGAAAAAATCTAATGCACCCATGTAATCTTCCATCTCTTTTGCAATTAGACCCATTCCATTATAAATATAAAATAAACTCTCACTTTTTTTATTCTTTTTTAAAATTTCATATGATTTTTGAAATTCATCCCATGCTTCTAGATACTTTCCTTGTATATTATTAAAAACTGCATTCCAATAATAGTTTTCTATTTCTTTTGGCAATATAATATCATCTTTTTGTCTATTAAAAATTTCTATCTGTCTTTCCCTTAATTCATCTATTTGTTTTTTCATCATATTCTCACTTTATCTTTCTTATAGGTAGCTGCGAAATTGAGCGGCTAAAATTTATTTGTATTATAACAACCCTGATCAAAATCCATCATTTAACTAATGACTTATCTAATTATAAAGGCATTTTGGTGTATAGGAACAGCGCAGCAGAATGTACAGTCTTGATCTAAGTTTTCATTCCTTTCATAAATAAAATTCTTTTTTTGGTCTAGCAAAAATAAGGAACTGCCTTAAAAATAATTACTCCTGCTAATAATACAAAAAATTCCATTTTTTGTTATAAAACAGAAGTACTTATGAAGGCAGCCCTCTTTATTCCTTATAGCTTTTGAATTCTTTCCATCGCTTTCACTGTATTTTCATAGCTTCCAAAGCTAGTGAGTCGGAAATATCCTTCCCCACTTGGACCAAAACCAGAACCGGGTGTTCCGACTACATTTGCATTTTCTAATAAATAATCAAAAAATTGCCATGAAGTCATATTATTTGGAGTTTTTAGCCAAATATATGGTGCATTAATGCCTCCTGAAGCAGAATATCCGGCTTTTTTTAAACCTTCCCGTATCACTTTTGCATTATTCATATAATAAGCAATTTGTTCTTTTGTTTGCCTCTTCCCTTCTTCTGAATATACAGCTTCTCCTGCCCTCTGTACAATATATGGAGCTCCATTGAACTTTGTCCCATGTCTTCTTGCCCAAAGAGAATGTAAAGAAACTCCATTACATTTTAACTCTTTTGGTATCACCGTAAATCCTAGTCTAGTTCCTGTGAATCCTGCATTTTTAGAAAAACTGCGAAGTTCTATTGCACATGCCTTCGCCCCTTCACACTCAAAAATGGTATGCGGAATATCCTCTTCTGAAATATAAGCTTCATATGCAGCATCATAGATGATCACCGCTCCCACTTTTAATGCATAATCCACCCATTTCTGCAATTCTGTTTTATTAATGGTAGAGCCAGTAGGATTATTAGGAAAGCACAAATAGATGATATCTGGCTCTTCTTTTGGAAGTTCTGGTGCGAATCCGGTTTCCTCTGTACAAGGCATATAGATAACTTCACTCCATTTTTCTGTCTTACTATCATAATTTCCGGTTCTTCCAGACATCGCATTAGAATCAACGTAAACTGGATATACTGGATCACATACTGCAATTTTATTATCTATATCAAAAATATCACCGATATTTCCAGAATCACTTTTCGCTCCATCACTCACGAAAATCTCATCTACTTTTATATCCACGCCTCTTTTTTTATAATCATTTTCCACAATCGCTTGACGCAAAAACTCATACCCTAATTCTGGAGCATACCCATGAAATGTTTCTGCTTTTCCCATCTCGTCCACTGCTTTATGCAATGCTTCAATTACAGCAGGTGCTAATGGCTGTGTAACATCTCCAATCCCTAAACGAATAATTTCTTG
Source organism: uncultured Eubacteriaceae bacterium (assembly GCA_947643285.1). GTDB lineage: Bacteria > Bacillota > Clostridia > Lachnospirales > Lachnospiraceae > MGBC136627. Next base: position 4,543 of record CANRVK010000175.1, on the reverse strand, counting down.
TTCTGGATGAGCTTTAGAATATTCATTCACTTTTTTTCCAATCATAGAAAATAAATAACTTCCCGGCAGTTTTAAGTAATTTTCATTAATTTTATACATAATTACCTCCTAATAACAACAAATATCTAATCTAAAATATTCCTAAGCAATATTCCTGCTTATTCTCTTTTTATTATAAACGAAATAACAGAAGCAAACAATACAAATTTCCAATTTTTGTAACTTTCTTTAAAAAAAGTATTATTTGTATTATCATTTGTGCAATTTCCACTGTTCATACTGCATTTTTGAATATTGAAAGCGAAAGAGGGGCGCTCCGGCAAGGACGTATTCCAACGAAGCCGCGCTCTCGCTCCGTTCCAGACGTAACGGACACTAAATTCGCGGTTTCGCTTCTTGCGAAACTGCTCATTAACGGGCAAGCGTCTTCCAAGGGGCTTCTTTTGGAATACGTCCTTGCCTCCGCTAGATTGTTGGCAGTTCTAATCTATGAAAAAAATTTCACGATAACAATAGAATAAAAAGTTTAAATTCTCTATCTTAATACTATCACACTCTATAAAGAAACCATATAAATCGAGTAGGGAAGACTTTCCCTACTCACCGCACAACCCGTGCGCCGTACTAGCGGCATATTTCATCTGCATGGGTCTGCGCATAAAAAAGGCTCACTAATCATCTTAGTGATTGCCTTTGTTCTCTTTATTTATCCTAATAATATCTTTTTATTAATATCAATCCTAAATTTTTATCTGAAATTAAATCATATTATATTCTATATTCCATTATTATCCAAAGAAATCATCGATCAATCACTTTTTTTGGAATCTTGTAAAACAATAGCATTATCTTCCCTAGAATAGCCAACAAACTAGCAAAGGCAAGAAATAATTCCAAAAGAAGCCCCTTGGAAGACGTTGGTACTTAATAAGCAAACCCGCAAGAAGCGGGATTTGCGAATTTAGTACCGCTACGTCTGGAACGGAGCGAGAGCGCGGCTTCGTTGGAATATTCCTTGCCTTTGCGACCCTTTCACCAAAATGACCTAAACAGATTCATTCTTCCTACCTAAAAAATATCTAAACTTTTAATTTAAACTCTATTTCACAACAATATTATAAATTTTCCCTTTAATATAAATTTCTTTTACAATCGTCTTATTCTCAACTGCTCCTTTTACACTAGCCGCCTGCATCGCTTTTTCTTTTACAGAATCTTGTTCTTCTTCTAATGTCACTTTAATGGTTGCTTTCACTTTTCCATTCACTTGAACAGCGATTTCTACTTCATTTTCTATTGTCTTTTCTTCTTCATATTCTGGCCAAACAGTCTGATAGATTCTTTCCTTTTCCCCTATGATCTGCCATATTTCTTCTGTCATATGTGGAGCAACTGGATTTAATAAAATCAACAGACTCTTAAATTCTCCCTTTGTGACACGATTCAAACGATAGAACTCATTCACTAAAGACATCATCGCCGCTATCGCTGTATTAAATTTTAAGCTTTCAAAATCTTGGCTCACTTTTTTAATGGTCTGATGCATTTTAGTTTCTAATTCTTTACTATATCCTTCTTCCTTTTCATCTACCATATCCTGCAGTTTCCACACACGCTCTAAGAAGCGGCGGCATCCCTTTACTCCTTCTTTTGACCAAGCCGCACTCAGTTCAAATGCTCCGATAAACATTTCATAAGTGCGCAGAGTGTCCGCACCAAATTCGGCTACAATATCATCTGGATTCACCACATTTCCTCTGGATTTGGACATCTTTTCTCCATTTTCACCCAAAATCATGCCATGAGAAGTTCTTTTTTGATATGGTTCTTTTGTAGTCACCAGTCCTAAATCATATAAAAACTTATGCCAAAATCTGGAATATAATAAATGCAGTGTCGTATGCTCCATACCACCATTATACCAGTCAACTGGCATCCAATAGTTCAGCGCTTCTTTGCTGGCAAATTCTTTGGTATTATGTGGATCGGTATAGCGCAGAAAATACCAAGAAGACCCTGCCCATTGCGGCATAGTATCGGTTTCCCTTTTTGCCTTTCCTCCACAGCATGGACAAGTGGTATTCACCCAATCTGTCATCGCTGCCAATGGAGATTCTCCATTATCTGTTGGCATATAGCTATCCACTTTTGGCAGCATCAGAGGCAATTCGCTTTCTGGAATAGGCACATAGCCACATTTCTCGCACTTCACTAGCGGAATAGGTTCACCCCAGTATCTCTGACGTGAGAAAACCCAATCTCTTAATTTATAATTGACTTTCTGCTTTCCTATTCCTTTTTCTTCTAACCAACTGATAATCTTTTTCTTCGCTTCTGCCACTTCTAATCCATCTAAGAAATCAGAATTGACTAATTTTCCTGTGGCTACATCGGTAAATGCCTTTTCCTGTACTTCGCCGCCTGCTACCACTTCTATAATAGGTAAACCAAATTTTTTGGCGAAATCCCAGTCCCTCTCATCATGCGCAGGCACTGCCATAATCGCGCCTGTGCCATAAGACATCAATACATAATCAGAAATCCAAATCGGTATTTCTTTTCCATTCACAGGATTAACCGCACAGAGTCCATCTACCATTACTCCTGTTTTTTCTTTTGCTAATTCTGTCCTCTCGAAATCAGATTTTTTTGCTGCAGTTTCTCGATATGCGATAATCTCATTCCAATTTTTGATTTCTTCTTTATATTTATCCACCAAAGGATGTTCTGGCGAAATAACCATATAAGTCGCTCCAAATAAAGTATCAGGACGGGTGGTAAAGATTTTTAAGCTATCCTCTTTTCCAGCGATTTTAAAATCCACTTCCGCACCTACAGAACGACCTATCCAGTTTCTTTGAGAAGTCTTCACTTTTTCAATATAATCTACTTCTTCTAATCCCTCTAATAATTTATCTGCATAAGCAGTGATTTTTAACATCCACTGACTTTTTACCTTTCTCACCACTTCATTGCCACAGCGCTCACACACACCATTTACCACTTCTTCATTGGCTAATCCAACTTTACAGGAAGTACACCAATTAATAGGCATTTCTGTTTTATACGCTAATCCTTTTTCAAACATCTTTAAGAAAATCCATTGAGTCCATTTATAATACTCTGGATCAGTGGTATTCACTTCTCTGTCCCAATTAAAGGAATATCCTAAAGATTTTAATTGTTCTTTAAAATGCGCTACATTATTTTTGGTCACAACTTCTGGGTGGATCTTATTTTTAATTGCATAATTCTCCGTCGGCAAGCCGAAAGCGTCCCAACCCATAGGATATAGAACATTATACCCCTGTAATCTTTTCTTTCTCGCAATAATATCTAATGCCGTATAAGGTCTTGGATGCCCTACATGAAGTCCCTGTCCAGATGGATAAGGGAACTCTACTAATGCATAATACTTTGGTTTATTATAATCTTCTCCTGCTCGAAATGCTTTTTCTTCGTCCCAAATATCTTGCCATTTCTTTTCAATATCTTTGGGTGAATATGCCTGACTCATTTTTTCTTCCTCCTTTTATTTTTCCAAATCAATTAGGGAAATCTCCTTCTCCACTACTCGCCGCGCGGAGCGCATATTGCAGCAACTCATTTTCTTATGCGTTTCTGTGCATAAAAAAACCTTTTCATCTCTACACTTATTCAGTCTAGAGACGAAAAGGCGCATTTTCCCATTTCGCGGTACCACTCTAGTTCAGATTCAAAAATCTGCCCTCTTTTTCTATAACGGGAATACCCGCTTTGACCTATGTTTGAATTTCAGCCAAAGAACTCCAAGGCGAGTTCGATTTCTCCAGTTATTGTCTTACACCACCCGACAACTCTCTGCAAACCTTCTGCAATCTACTACTCCTCTTCCATGTTTTTTTCTATATCCTCTAGTCTAAACAGCTTTTGTCACTTTGTCAAGACCTTTTTCTTTTGCTACATGCCAAGCGCAAAAGATAAACTAACTATAAAACCAAATACTATAAAATATTTATTTTCTTTCTACTGGACGTATTGTCAATTCATATACGATAGCATTTACATATTTAATTAAATTTTTCAAAATAGGACTTATCTCTTGATCCTTTTCTATTCTACTAATCATTTGTTGTGTTAATCCTGTTCGCTTTTGCAGTTCTTTTTGAGTTATGTTTTTTTCTTTTCTTGCTTCTGTTAATTCCTTTCTTAATTTACATTCTGCTTCAAATTGAGCACAAGCCTCTCTTGCTTTTGCATTTCTTAACAATATTTCTTCTAATTCCTTTGTTTCTTCATTCAATATAGTATCTGTTACATCTGTAAAAGGCATATTATTTTCCCCTTTCTTTTTTTAATTAAATTAAGTACTTACTAAGCTCCAAACACCATATAAATACTAACCTTTCCAAAAATTCCTTCTAAATATTTCCTCACTTAAATTTCGTAACTTATCGTAACATTCACTTCTCCAAAAGTAGAACAGCCAATCAACTAGCGGAGGCAAGGACGTATTCCATAAGAAGCCCCTTGGAAGACGTCGGCACTTAATAAGCAGTTCCGC
>CANRVK010000174.1 GCA_947643285.1 uncultured Eubacteriaceae bacterium | reverse complement strand
CCAACGTCTTCCAAGGGGCTTCTTTTGGAATACTTCCTTGCCTCCGCTAGTTCGTTGGCTCACTTCATTTAACTCATCATGCCAGTTCACTTGAAAATTGGAATTTATAAAGGTATTTCTTTTGAACTTCCTAATCTATGCAAGTAAAAAATCCTATTTTATAAGTATTATCTAATGCAACTAGCACAACAAGTTAATTCATCTATTTTGATTTGAAGTACAAGTTGAAATATTGAAACAAGACCTTAAAACTATCGAGAAATTAGCACGGGCAAGGCTGCCTATTCCAAAAGAAACCCCTTGGAAGACGTTGGCACTTAATGAGCGAACCTACCAAGGTTCAGCGAATTTAGTACCACTACGTCTGGAACGGAGCGAGAGCGCGGTTTCGTTGGAATAGGCAGCCTTGCCCGTGCGACCCTTTGTTCAAAATCTATTGGAAAAAATTTTTAGCTACACAGACACTAAAAAATTTATAAAAAAATAAACCTTGACAGAAGATGTCAAGATATATGTGTTATATTAAATACAACATCAAAATAATTATATAAATCCTTAAAATATATTAAAAAATGGAGGTAAAAAAAATGAACGAGATGAATCAGAAATTTTGTCAGTGCTGTGGTATGCCTATGGGAGATACAAATGAACTATATGGAACAAATGCCGATGGCAGCAAAAATGAGGATTATTGCAAGTATTGTTTTGAAAACGGTGAATTTACTTTTAAGGGTACAATGGAGGAAATGATTGAGATATGTGTACCTCATATGGTTACTGCTAATCCAAATATGAATGAAAAAGAAGCAAGAAAAATTATGCTGGAATGGTTTCCAACATTAAAACATTGGAAAAAATAATTACAGTACATTCTAACTTAAAAAAGGAGAAAAAATATGAGCAGACCAACTACAAAGGCGGATTTAATGACCGCTGCATCCGATAATTACAAGAAGTTAAACACTCTCATTTCTGGATTAACAGAAAAAGAATTATCAACTATTTTTGATTTTGCGGATGATGAAAAAAAGAAAGAAGCACATTGGAAACGAGATAAAAATCTTCGGGATATTTTAATTCATTTATATGAATGGCATCAACTCTTATTAAATTGGGTACATTCAAATCAAAGCGGAGATGCTAAACCATTCATTCCCCAGCCATACAACTGGAAAACATATGGTGATATGAATGTAGAATTTTGGAAAAAGCATCAAAATACATCATTAGAAGAAGCAAAAGAAATGCTTGAAAAAACGCACAATGAAGTATTACATTTAGCAGAAACATTTTCTAATGAAGAACTATTTTCAAAAGGCGTATACAAATGGGTTGGCAACAGTCCATTAGGTTCATATTTTGTTAGTGTTACAGCCAGCCATTATGATTGGGCTATAAAAAAGCTAAAAGCGCATATTAAAAATTGCAAAGGAAAATAACCTTTTTCTGTGTAAACAATCAAATTTTTTCCTTTTCATGCTGGGAATACTATTTCTTTCTGGATTGACGAAAATAGGATTATTTGCTAATATTATTTTACTATAAAGTTATAAAGTATTATATAAATTGAGTTTACTATAGCTGTCAGGAAGTAAAGTACCTCAAAAATTGACTTTTTGATATTGTTTTCAAAATTCTGAATGAAACTGTTCCGCCAATAGTTAGGGAGGAAATAAATTTATGAATCTAAAAATTATAATTTGTGATGATGAAGAACAGCAGTCTAGCTTTATCAAAACACTTCTAAATGAATATAGGAAACAGCATACACATTCTATTGAAACGATTATCTTCCCTTCAGCAGAAAGCTTTTTATTTTACTATATGGAAGATAAATCTGCTGATATCATACTATTGGATATAGAAATGAGTGGTATGAATGGTATTGAACTCGCAAAACAGATTCGTGAATCAAATCATGAAATTCAGATTATATTTATCACTGGTTATATGGAATATATTGCTGCTGGATATGATGTAGAAGCGCTTCATTATCTTCTGAAACCTGTTGATTCTAAGAAACTATTTCCTGTACTTGACCGAGCTTGTGAAAGACTAAAAAACAGAGAAAAAACTCTGATATTTTCATCAAATGGTGAAACTGTTCGGCTTCCTCTTTATGAAATTAAATATATCGAGGTCATACGAAATTATGTTACACTCCATGCAGACAGTGAATATATCATAAAGCAAACATTAAAAGAAGTAGAAAGCAAACTCGATCATTCCTTTCAGCGCACCGGCAGATCCTATATCGTCAATCTGCATTATATCAAAAAAATCGGAAAAGATACTATTACACTAAAAAATAACACTCTTATTCCCATCTCACGAGGTTATTATGAGAAACTAAACCGTGCGATGATTGAATATTTTTAGAGAGGTTTTTATATGTTTTTTGAAAAATTAATTGATAGGCGTATTTCACAGTACCAAATGGATCTGATACACACACATTATTCAGAAGTTGAAAATATGTATCAGCAGATGCGAGGCTGGCGGCATGATTATCGCAATCATATCCAAGCCCTGAAAAGCTATGCCGCTGCAGATGACATAGAATCCATCAAAAAATATTTAAACGAATTAGATATGGATCTTAATACCGTTGATACTACTATCAAAACCGGAAATAAAATGACAGATGCTATTTTCAACAGCAAAATCTCTCTTGCAAAATCCAAAAATATTACTGTCATTGCTGATGCTCATGTACCTGTTGAACTTTCATGTTCTGGACTCGATCTCTGTATTATTATCGGCAATTTATTTGACAATGCAATCGAGGCATGTCTTCCTCTACCCGAAAATCAACGAATTATCCGAGTATATATGGATATGAAAAATACACAGCTTTACATCTCATTTACAAATTTCACTGCCTTCAAAAAAATGAAAAAATATAACGGCAGATTTCTCACTACCAAAGGCAAAGGTCATGGATTCGGGCTTGTCCGAATTGATACCATCATAAAACGCTACAGTGGATATATTAGTCGAAATAGTGAAGACGGCGTATTCACTACTGAAATCTTATTGCCACAAGACTAATTCTATAATTCCCCCCTATCATCACCAAAATCTTTTCCCCAATATAATTAAAATATACTCATCACTCTTCAAAATAAAATCTGTTGTTCGTCCTCAAAATCAAACAATTCGTCCCTGATTTTTCACAATTAGGGATTTTTTTTGCTATATTACAAATGTACTAAAAAAATATATAAAAAAACAAAAAGGAGGTTTCTATAACTAATGGAAAATAAAAAGAAAAAACAAGATAAACCCAAATATAATATGTGGCAGAATACTTGTTATATGTTAAAAGTAGCAGCAGACTACAAACCATCTGTTCTATTTACCTGTTTATTACTAGCAGCACTTCATATTGCAGATAATCTTATCAGCTTATTCATCTCCCCTACCATACTCGGAAAAATTGAAAATGCCGCTTTACTTCATAATTTAATCTTGACAATTTTAATTTTTATTTTGGCTCAAATGGCAATTAATTCATTAAAAGTATATCTAGAATCCTTCAGCGGATACTCATATATCATGATACGTGCTCAATGTTTAACAAGCAAATGGCTCAATAAGCGGTTGACCACTTCCTATTGTAATCTTGAAAACCAACAGGTGCAAAAATTAATAGAAAAGTCAGGAAATGCAGTACAAAATAATGTGTCAGCAACCGAAGTTATATGGAATACATTTATCCAAATACTAAAAAATATTGGCGGATTTATCATCTACCTTATTATGCTCACCTATATAGATCCTGTTATTGCTCTTATTTGTATTACTACTTCCCTCATCAGCTATTTTGCAACAAATCACATTAACTCATGGCGCTGGCGGCACAGAGAAGAGGAAGCTCAATATAGTCACCCCATATCCTATATCAATCAAAAATCACAAGACTACACCCTTGCAAAAGATATCCGTATATTCCAGATGCGCCCATGGATTGATGAAATTTATAAAAAATTTCTCACCCTATATCAATCCCTGATACGCCGTGAAAAAAAGATCACCGTCTGGGCAAATATTCTAGATGCATTTTTAGCACTTATCAGAAATGGCATCGCTTATGCCTATCTTTTGAATCTTGTATTCACAGATGGACTTTCCGCATCCCAGTTTTTACTTTATTTTTCAGCCGTTGGCGGATTTAATAACTGGATCAGTGGAATCCTTGAACATTTTAACGCTCTGCATAATCAGAGCCTTGATATATCAGTTCTGCGTGAATTTTTGGAATATCCTGAGCCATTCAAATTTGAAGACGGAAAACCCCTTCATGAAAAAGACTTAGATAAGTATGAAATTGAATTTAAAAATGTATCCTTCCAATATCCTAATGCTGATAATTATACGCTCAAAAATATTAACCTCAAAATTAAAAACGGTGAAAAGCTCGCCATTGTAGGCTTAAATGGCGCTGGAAAAACTACATTGACTCGTCTTGTTATCGGTCTTTACGATCCAACTGACGGTGAAATATTATTAAATGGAAAGAACATTCGTCAATACAACAGACAAGATTATTATAAATTATTTTCCGCCGTAGGACAACAATTCTCACAATTAGAAGCATCCATCGCAATCAACATCGCGCAAACAGAAAATAATATTGATATAAAACGTGTAAAAAAATGTGTCCATCTCGCAGGATTAACCGAAAAAATCGAAAAATTGCCAAATAAATATGATACGAATATCGGCAAAAAGGTCTATGAAGATGGAATAGAATTATCTGGAGGTGAAACACAGCGTTTCATGCTCGCACGCGCACTATACAAAAATGCCCCCATGATGATACTTGACGAACCAACAGCCGCACTTGATCCTATAGCAGAAAATGATATCTACAACAAATATAACGAACTCACCAAAGGAAAAACATCTATTTACATTTCACACAGACTAGCTTCCACACGTTTTTGTGACAGGATCATATTCCTAAAAGATGGTCAGATCGCAGAAGAAGGCACTCACAGTGAATTATTAAAAAACGGCGGCGGATATGCTGATTTATTTCACATTCAAAGTAAATATTATAAGGAAGGGGTTGTATTTTGATGAAAACGTGGAAAGAAAAAAAGACCATATATGCTGAAACTTCTTCCCTGCATTTTCGTGCAATTAAAATTTGGTGGAAAATCAGCCCCATGATATTCATTTCAAAAGTTGTTTATGCTATTTACTCCGCATTAACCCCATATATTGGCATCTATATATCCGCTCTCTTTATCAATGAACTATCAAACCAACGCAGACCAGAAGAACTAAAAAAACTTGTCTTGCTTTCGCTTATCTCAGCACTGATAATTGCGGTTATAGATGGCATCATTCAAAAATGGAAAGAATTTTACGACAATGAATATTATTATAAAAAAGAAAAAATATTCACCAATAAATTACTGGATATGGATTTTTGTGATATTGATGATCAGAAAACCCATGACAAACTCTCTCAAATAAAACAAAACGAAAACTGGAACAACTCAGGAATCGGAAAAGTCCTCGGAATGACAGAAGAAATCTTGGGAGCACTTTTCGGCATGATCGGCTCTATCACACTGTCAATCAGTTTATTTATAAAAAAAGTGCCAGAAAACAACATCTCTATGCAATACCTTAACCACCCATTATTTCTTATTTTTATCGTTGCTATTATGTTTGTTGTAATAATTTTATCTCCTCTATGTCATAATAAAGCATATTCCTATCTTATGAACAACGATTTTGTAGAAAATATAAAATATACAAACAGACTATATCTGTTTAATTGTTGGGATCTGGCAAATTATTCCAGAGCAGCCGATGTCAGAATCTATCAGCAAAATGAATACAGTATATGTCAACTTAACGAATCATGTTCTTCTTTCCATTTGCTATATCCTATATACAAAAAAAATATGCGCCTATGAATTCACTCAGTGTAGCAATAAGTTTCATACTTACAACCATTATCTACTTATTTGTATGTCTAAAAGCATGGGCAGGCGCATTTGGCATAGGCTCAGTAACACAATATATTGGTGCTATCACCCTACTCTCCCACAGCCTGAGTAAACTTTTACAAACGCTAGGAGAGATGCACAATAACACACCATACTTAAAAACTGTATTTGAATTTCTTGATATCCCACACAATATGTATAAAGGTTCACTGACAGTTGAAAAACGTAATGATCGAAAATATGAAATTGAATTCCGCAATGTTTCATTCCAATATCCAAATACTAACACTTATGCCCTTCGTCATGTAAACATAAAATTTAAGATCGGTCAGCGTTTAGCAGTAGTCGGCGAAAACGGCAGCGGTAAAACAACTTTCATAAAACTGCTCTGCCGCCTATACGATCCCACAGAAGGCGAAATACTTTTAAACGGCATAAACATTCAAAAATACAATTACAATGAATATATGTCCATATTCTCCATCATATTTCAAGACTTTAAACTGCTCAGTTTTTCACTCGCAGAAAATATCGCAACAAGTACAAAATATAATGAAGCCAGAGTGCTCAAATGTCTTGAATCCGCAGGTTTTTCAGAACGCCTTAAAACCCTGAAAGAAGGCATTACTACCTGCCTTTACAAAGATTTTGACGACAAAGGTATTGAAATATCAGGAGGCGAAGCACAAAAAATTGCCATCGCCCGAACACTTTACAAAGATGCACCATTTATTATACTTGATGAACCAACAGCCGCACTCGATCCTATAGCTGAATATGAGATCTACTCCAAATTTAATGAAATTATAGATGATAAAACCGCAATTTACATCTCACACAGACTATCCTCCTGCCGATTCTGCGATGAAATTGCCGTATTTGACAACGGCGCAGTCATTCAACAAGGTTCACATGACAGTTTAATGAACCATAAAGACGGTAAATATTATAAATTATGGCACTCCCAAGCCCAATACTACACCGAATAAAATACATTCCTGTCATATTACAATAATTTCAAAGGTTCGCATAGGGAGGGAAGTATTCCAACGAAGCCGCGCTCCCGCTCCGTTCCAGACGTAACGGTACTAAATTC
>CANRVK010000173.1 GCA_947643285.1 uncultured Eubacteriaceae bacterium | reverse complement strand
TAGTACCATTACGTCTGGAACGGAGCGAAAGCGCGGCTTCGCCTAAATACTTCCTCCCCTTAAGCGACCCTTTCGACTATTTCCCCTTTCCTTCACCCTTCTAACGGCTGAAATACACGGTTTTGAATACTTTCTTCCACTTCTTTATTCTCTTCCACTGCCTCTTTACAAAAAACTTCCTGTGCATTGATAAAACTCTTTCCTCTTCTATCTACCTTCTCATAAACTCCATCTTCTCTAAGCACATATGCCTTTACCGTATCCGCTAACTGAATATCCAATATATGCCTTACTTTTTCCTTTAATTTCTCATCTTCTATCGGAAACATAATCTCCACTCTTCTGTCCAAATTTCTAGGCATCCAATCAGCGCTTCCCAGATAATATTGTTCTTTCCCATTATTACAGAAACAAAATATTCTAGCGTGTTCCAAAAAATTTCCAACAATAGAATGAACAGAAATATTTTCACTCACTCCCCGTATTCCTGCTTTTAAACAACAAATTCCTCGAATCACTAATTCTATTTTCACCCCTGCCACAGATGCTCTATATAATGCTTCTATAATCCCTTTATCACATAGAGAATTCATCTTCGCCAAAATATAAGCTGGTTTTCCTTCTAATGCATTTTGTGTTTCTCTCTCGATAAAAGAAATAAATTTATCCCTCAGCCAAATAGGAGCTAAGGCGAGTTTATTCCAAGAAAGGGGTTCAGAATATCCTGATAACATATTAAAAACAGCCGTCGCATCTTCTCCTATCAAACGATTACAAGTGAGAAGTCCTAAATCCGTATAGATCTTTGCTGTCGCATCATTATAATTTCCTGTTCCCAAATGTACATAACGCCGGATTCCATCTTCTTCATTACGCACTACCAAAGTAATTTTACTATGAGTTTTTAAGCCTACCAGCCCGTAAATGACATGGCAGCCTGCCTTTTCCAGCTTTTTCGCCCATATAATATTATTTTCCTCATCAAAACGCGCTTTTAACTCCACTAAAACCGAAACTTGTTTTCCATTTTCCGCAGCTTCTGCTAAAGAAGCGATGATCGGTGAATTTCCACTCACCCGATAGAGAGTCTGCTTAATCGCTAATACATCTTTATCTTTTGCCGCTTGTCTTACAAACGCTACCACAGGATCAAATGTCTGATAAGGATGATGTAATAAAATATCTCCCTTTCTTATCTGGCTGAAAATATCCCCTTCCTGATTTAATTCTTTTACTGGCTGAGGAATATATTTTTCTGCCTTTAAATGTTCATATCCAGACAAACCATACATTTTCATTAAAAAAGTCAGATCTAATGGTCCATTGATAAAATAAATATCCTCTTCTTTCATCTTAAATTCTTTGATTAAGATCTTAAGCAGATGTTTATCTATCTTTTCTTCTACTTCTAAACGAATCGCCTCTCCCCATTGCCTTTTCTTCAACTGCTTTTCAATTTCTTTGAGTAAATCTTCTGCTTCATCTTCCTCAATCGTCAAATCTGCATTTCTCATCACTCGGTAAGGATGGCAGGCTATCACCTTATAATTTAAAAATAACTTTTGGATATTTCTTTCTATCAACTCTTCTAAAAGAATAATCGTTGTCTTATTCTCTTTTTCTGTTGGTATATCTATCATACGTGGTAATACAGAAGGCACTTGTACTGTGGCAAATTCTAGTTCTTCCTTTTCCCCTTCTTTTTTTAATAATAATGCAGCCAAATTTAATGTTTTATTCCGAATGAGCGGAAATGGTCTAGAAGAATCTACTGCCATTGGCGTCAAAACAGGATATACATATTCCATAAAATACTTATCTATATAAGTAGCCTGTTTTTCTGTCAACTGTTCATGTCCGTTTATCATTTCTACTCCTTCTTTTTTCAATAACGGAATCAAAGAACGGTTATAAGTACTATATTGCGCAGCGACTAATTCATGTGTTTTTTCATTAATCGCCTTTAATTGCTCTATCGGTTTCATTCCAGCGATATCTGGTTTCTCATAATGAGCATGTACCATATCCTTTAAAGAAGCCACTCGAACCATAAAAAATTCATCTAAATTAGAAGCCGTAATGCTCAAAAATTTCAGACGTTCAAATAAAGGAATTGTTTTATCCCTTGCCTCTCCTAACACACGGTAGTTAAAATCTAACCAACTCAGCTCCCGATTTACATAGTATTTTGGATCTTTTAAATCTATTTTCATTTCTGTCATAATTATTTTCTCTCCCTTTTACAATTCTCTTTTCCTTCTTAAAATTGGTCTGACTCCATACATTTCTTCAAAGAAATCAGCCTTTTGACGAAATAGCGCCTGTTCTAAGAAAATATCATCTGATGTTTCTGCTGTAATAATGAGTTCATTTTCTTTTAAAGATAATTTAAAATTGTGGAATTTCTGTTTATGGCTTCTATCCATCGCATTTGCAATTCGCAAAATCGCTGTCAACTTTGCAACTGTCATATACATGGTATTTGTCATATCTTTTTCTGCTTTTGCTGCATAATTAAATTCTTTTGTATTATATTTCACAATATTTGCTATCGTTTCTCTTTCCATATGAGATAATCCTATAATTTCTGTAGACATAATGATATTATAAGAAGCATCTGCAAATTGATTCATGCTGATATATTTTCCACAGTCATGCAAAATAGCAGCAATTTGAAGTAATAACCTCTCTCTTTTTCCGAGTCCATGATACTTTTTCATCATATCAAAAATTCCAAGCGCTCCTTCTTCTAATACATCTGTATGTCCACTATTAGCTTTATAGCGCTTTGCGATATTGCGAGAAGCGATTACAATATCTTTTGAAAAATCATGAGCAAAATTAATCTTCATATGTTTTTCCCCATAATTTGCCGCTATCGCATCGCATAAAGTGATTCCCGGCGACCAGATTAGTTCTGTTGTTGTGCTCTCTATCACTTTTTTATAGAATAAAAGACAAGGCACTAACAAAGAAGCATGTTCAATAGGAACATTGAGATTTTTAGCAACTTGTTCTGCACTGCACCCACTGATTTTTTGATAAGCCTCTAAAAACTGCTTTCTAGTCAAATAATCTTTTCCACTTTCTTGCTTTAACACATTCGTAAAATATGTAATATAATCTCCCACAGCAATAATATTTTTGATTTCTTTTTCTTTTAAAAATATCTTTCTAAAAGTTTCTAGATCATTATCAATTAACTCTTCAATCAAGCTTATCATCTGTATTGTGTCCACATTTACATTGGATAACATCTCTCGAATTCTCAAAGAACCCAATCTCATATTTTCCGTTGTCACTAAGACATCTTTATCAAAAAGTGAAAGCTGCACACTTCCAGCCCCTACATCTACAATGGCTGTCGGCTTTTCAATGATCTTATTAAAATCATTTTCTTTAGAAGCTATCGCCTTATAACAAATAAAACGCTGTTCCGAATTACTTAAAATTTTCACTTCTAATCCTGTCCGCACTTTAATTCTGTCCAAAATAATATGTGCATTTTTTGCCTCTCGAATCGCACTGGTCGCATTTGCTCGATAATCATTTACTTGATATTCCTTCATAATTCCTGTAAATTTATAGAGCACTTCACATAATTCTTCGATTAATTCAAAACTCACTTTTCCATAACTATAAGTATCTTTTCCTAACTCTATCACATGACGAATATGATCAATTTCTTCTATCCCTTTTTTTTGTGACATTTCAAAAATCTTCATCTCCAGCTCATAAGAGCCTACATCAATCGCTGCAAACCGTTTTATTGACAAATGACTACACCTCCATGAAAAACAATACAAATTTTCTATTAATAATTTCCTAAAATTCTAAACCCTATCGCTTCTTCTGCTATTCCCTTTAATGCATTTATCACACTAGCATCACCTAAATTCCCTTCCAAATCTACAAAGAAACGATATTCCCAATTTCTCCCCTCTAATGGACGAGATTCTATTTTCGTCATGCTTAAATTATTAAAAATTAAATGTGACAGCATATTATAAAGTGTTCCACTCGCATGTGGAATTTCAAAACTGATACTCAATTTTCTCGCTTCTCTTTGATAAATTTTATTTTTAGATATAATGATAAAACGAGTAGTATTATTTACATTATCATTAATATGCTGTTTTAAAACCTTTAATCCATATAATTCTCCTGCTATTTCACTCGCAATCGCAGCCTGTGTCTTATCATTATCTTTCAGCACACGCAGAGCGCTCCCCGCTGTATTTGGCTGACTTATCTGCTGCCATTGCCTATACTTTTCTAAAAATTTTGCACACTGCATCAGTCCCTGCGGATGAGAATAAACCGTTTGAATATCTGAAATCTCAGCCTCTTTCAATCCAAGCAATGCATGTTCTACCTTAACAAAGGTTTCTGCTACAATACAAGTATCATATTCCACCAATAAATCATAAATATCATTTACACTTCCAGCAGAAGAATTTTCTATTGGAACAACCGCATAATCGGCATTCCCTTCTGTCACCTCCTCCATCGCATCTTTCCATGTAGGAACATGAAACGCTTCTATTTCTTTTCCGAAATATTGAATCATAGCCTGATGGCTATAAGCTCCTTCCACTCCTTGATACACCACTTTTATATTTTCCTTCTTTAAAGCATCAACAGCTATAAACGAATATTTTTCCTGCATCCCTCTCTTTGCTAATATCTGATACTGCATTTTTCTGCTCATCGCCATAATCTGTGAAAATAATTCTTCTATACAATGTCCATTGAACTCACTACCAGCCATCGCATATAATGTTTTTAACTTTTCCTGTTCTCTTTGTTTATCCAACACTTTCTTTCCAGAAGCGACTTTATATTCTGCTACCTCCTCACATACCTTAAGCCTCTCTTCTAATAATTTTACCAATCTTTCATCTATCTCATCTATTTCTAATCTCATTTCCTGCAATTCTCTCATATAAATATCTGATTCCTTTCCGCTTTTTCTTTTCTTTCTATTATAACACAATATTTCTTTGTTTCAAGAAATAATCCCTTCTTCCTGCTTTTCATTCTATACATTTTCATGTATAATAAAATTATAAGTATAAATCACTTATTAAGTCAAGCTGTCATACTATTTTACATAAAATAGAATTTGAACGCATCTCTTTATAAGTTAAAGATTTGGAGGACGGAATTATGAATAAAGCAAATAAGAAAACAGAAATAATACTCATCATTACAATTGTAGCTATTTTTATGATTATGATTTTCATTTCTATTCTTTCTTCTTTGGATTTTTCACCCAAGAATGAGGAAACTGCTGTCGGAAATACAGCCGGTAATTTATATAATAGCGGATATTTTTGTGAATATGAAGATAAAGTATATTTTGTATATCCACAAGAGCAATATCAAATCTGTGTTATGTCAAAAGATGGGACAATTCATTCTTTAGGATTTAATAACGCATTCTCTTTAAATATACAAAATGGATATTTATATTACTCTAAAAATAATGGTCTTAGCGGAACAAACTATTTTCTAGAAGGTATCCGTTATGGGATTTATCGCGTTAATCTAAAAGATAACCGCTCAAGCACGCTCTCTACCTCTCTTTGCCCTTACATATGCCTTTCTGGAAATACTATTTATTTTCAGGAATATACAGACACCAGCTTATATTTTTCAAAAGTCGATATCCGAAAACCATTTACAAAAGAGCGAATATCCGATTCAGCTTATTCTATTGCATGTGCAGATAGCGGATATCTATACTATACAGAGTTAGAAGGAAATCATAATGTTTATCGATATAATACAAAAGATGGACGTTCCTCTCTCTTTTATTCCGGAAACTTTACACAATGCATTTATCAAGACAACACTCTCTATATCATCGATGTCGGTGATGGATATGCATTAAAAAAAGTAGATATGAATACAAACAATATCACAGTTTTGACTTCCGATAAATGTGTGAATTACAATGTATATCAAAATGTTGTTTTTTATGAAATAGAAAACCCAGATACTGGAAGATATGGTCTATATCGAAATAATACAGATGGAACGAATGAAGAATTAATTTCCTCTTCGCCTTGTATGAACATCAATATCACATCAGATTATACTTATTTTCAATATTTTACAGATGATTCTACTCTATATCGAACCCCTACATTTGGAGAGATTTCTGTGGAATTATTTCAGCCCTTAATTGAAAAAGAACAATAATATCTATCAATCGAGTAGGGAAGAGCCATCTTCCCTACTCGCCGCACGACTCGTGCGCCGCCTTAGCGGCATATTTCCTCTGCACGAGTCTGCTTTTTTATAAGATAGGCATAAAATCTTTTTTATTATTCTCTAAAAATTTCTGCCATTCCAGCCCCAATATTCTACGCTTTCATACTTAATATATATTTGGCTTTTATCGATTCCTAATTCTTTTTCATAAATATCCATAAGAACTTTTGTCATATCTTGGCTCGCTTTTTCTGAGATCTGTCCAAATACCTTCACCTCAATATATGCCATAGGATTTTCGCCATTTCCCTTAAAATACATCCGGCAATTATCCTCAAAAGATAACATCAGCCATACTTCTGACTTCCCCGGTATCGTTTCTATCGCCTTTCCAAGTTTTTCCTTTAATGCTATTTCCTTTTCTTTAGAAATACTTATATTTGTCTTTGTATTAATATAAGGCATATTTTTATGTCACTGAAAAATGATAAAAGATTTTCACTTTTACATCTCATTCCTTTTTCAACGTATCTGCTTTTGTAATAAAAAATAATTACTACTCACAAGGGTATGATACTCCCAAGGCGTAAATTTCCCGCTAACTAACGGGTATATATGATAAGTTTTTATAATAGACTTATCATATCCAGTAACTTTCTCCTTTTCATTTTTATTTACCCTAATTTTTTATACTAACCTAAACGGATTTATAACCCTATTTTAACATCACAGATAAAAAATGTCAAAATTTTAGTTATACTTTTGATTAAAGTTTCCGCTTCGGCAGGAAGTATTCCAACGAAGCCGCGCTCTCGCTCCGTTCCAGACGTAACGGACACTAAATTCG
>CANRVK010000172.1 GCA_947643285.1 uncultured Eubacteriaceae bacterium | reverse complement strand
ACTGCTTATTAAGTACCAACGTCTTCCAAGGGGCTTCTTATGGAATACTTCCTTGTCTTTGCTAGTTTATCGATTATCCAAGGAAAATTAAAAGAGAAAATATATTGTCTGGAAAAAGAGAAAATATAATTTTCTTAGTTTTGTAACGAGATAAGCAGTTAGTATAATCTGTAGAAATAATTGTTATGTTGATTTATAAACCGATGTAATGTTTACTAATTAACCAAAATGTAAAGTCTTCGTTGTTCCACATGAAAAGAACATTTATAAAGTCAAATTAATGAAAAAACATTACAGTAGCCTATATCATAAACTAGCGTAGGAAAGGAAGTATTCCAAAAGAAACCCCTTGGAAGACGTTGGCACTTAATGAGCAGTTCCGCAAGAAGCGGAACTGCGAATTTAGTGTCCGCTACGTCTGGAACGGAGCGAGAGCGCGGTTTCGTTGGAATACTTCCTTTCCGGAGCGACCCTTTGCTCAAAATGTTCTCTTTTAATGAAAGAAAAGATTTAAAAAAATTATTTCGGATGAGTTTACAAAGGGGATAGTTAATGTTATAATTTTATAACAATAAGTATCTTTTTTTAATATGAGAAAGGGGGATTTTTATGATAGTTTTTGATACGTTTTGGCTTCTTTTTAATGTACTCTGTTTGGGAGGTTTCTTTTTTATCTTTGCAAAGCTGATATTAATACTTTTAAAGAAAAGATAGAATAGAATAAGTTTTGTTTTTTACTTTTTCTATCATAGTAAAGAATAGTATCCATAATTAATAGGTGAAAACTATATCTTTTTCTATGATAGAAAAATTTTTTATGTAGATTTTAGTGATTATGATGTGATAGAGAATTATTTTATATAAAGGAAGAATTTAGTGCTATGATATCAACAAAACAAACACAGTCTATAAAAAAGGAAATTTTGCACACATTGATTACTTTGTCTATTCCAACGATTCTAGAAGAAGTGTTGGCGACGCTTTTACAATATGTGGATACTGCTATGGTGGGGCATTTAGGGGAGCAGGCGACTGCGGCGGTCAGTGTGACGACTACAGTTACTTGGCTGGTGAATAGTGTTCCTTCTGCGATCAGTGTAGCTGTGCTGGCTATGGTTTCTAAGGCAATAGGCAGCCATAATGAAGAATTAGTTCAAAGGATTTCTAAACAGGTATTGTTGTTGGTTGTGGGGTGTGGCTTGATTACAGGTGTGGTATCGTTAGCACTCAGTCCTTATATTCCAATTTGGATGGGAGCGGAAGAAGCAGTACAAGAAACGGCATCTATTTATTTTTTTATTATCAGTCTGCCGATGTTATTTCGGGCTTCTAGTGCTATATTTGGCGCGACTATCCGTGCTACACAAAATACACGAACGCCTATGCTTGTCAGTATGGGAGCGAATGTGGTAAACGTGATATTAAATGTTGTTTTGATTTATATATGGGATTTAGGAGTGATAGGTGCTGCTATTGCTTCGGCTATCTCCTATACTTTCTCTGGTTTGCTCATGTTTATCGCTTATCGACGCAATCAGATGTTACATTGGTCTTTTCAGAGTTTTTGTGTGGATAGTTCGTTATTAAAAGAATGTGCGAAAATAAGCTTTCCTGTATTAGGAAGTGGCATGATATCTTGTCTGGGGTATGTGGTTTTTGCTGGTTTAGTATCTGGCATGGGAACTACTATTTTTGCTGCACATTCTATTGCAGTCACAGCAGAAACTATCTTTTATATTCCGGGGTATGGATTGCGTACAGCTACATCTACATTAGTGGGTGTTTCGTTGGGAGAGGGAGATAAAAATAAATTTGAAACCGTAGGATATTTAAGTGTTTTTTTGACAGTAGGAATGATGTGTTTTAATGGGGTTCTCCTTTATTTGATTTCGCATCCACTGATGAGTCTATTTACGAAAAGTCAAGATGCTATTTTGATTGGAGCGGAAATGTTGAAATTAGTTGCTTTTTCAGAACCTTTTTTTGGTCTGATGATTGTATTAGAGGGAATTTTCTATGGATTAGGTCGCACGCGGTATGCATTTGCTATTGAAACTTTCAGTATGTGGGGAATTAGAATTTTGTTTACTTTCTTATGTGTTCAGGTTTGGAATTTAGATCTGCGTGCGGTATGGTATTGCATGATAGCAGATAATGTATGTAAGGCGTTATTATTTACTTTGCCAGTTATCACGAAAAAAGGACGAGAGAGGCTTTTTGTTTCTTGATGAAGTGTTATAGTTAGACTTTATATATGTAAGATAATTATGATAGATTTTTTCATAGTATGAAGGAGAGAAAAATGTGAGGTATTTGATAGGTCTTATTGTATTTATTTTTATATATTTTATTATTTATCAAAAATATTTAAAAGGTAAAAGAAAGATAGATAAATTAAAATTGACAGTTATGTATATTTATTTAATGTTAGTAGCATTTGTAACTATTCTTCCAATAGATTTTGCACTTGATCCAAAATGGAAATATCATAGTTCTATTAATTTTGTCTATATTCATATAAAACCATTTAATGGTTTGATTCATGGATATTCTGGAGCTTTAAAGGAAATTATTTTAAATATTATTATGACAATGCCATTTGGCTTTCTGTATGCTGATATAAAAAATAATGTCAGTATTGGTCAAATTATGATAAAAACATTTTTATTAAGTTTTACAATAGAAAGTATTCAATTAATTATGACAATATTTTTACTGCACTATAGAAGTTGTGATGTGACGGATTTGATTACAAATGTAATAGGAGGAGTGATAGGGTTTATCTTGTATAAGCTATGGAAACCATATTTGAATAAATGGTATGAAAAGTTTGAAAAATAAAGCAGATATTTATAGTTACAGATAATAATGGGTTTTATAAAATGAATTATGATAATAAAAATTGACGGTTTTCTATAATAGAGAGCCGTCAGTTTTTGCATTATGCCTTTTTGGTTAGGGTTATAACATAGGATATAGAAATTTATAAGTAAGATTAAATATAGTGATAAGTATTTCTATTTTTTATCAATAATATAATAGTAACTAATATAGTCAAACCTTCTGCAGCTACAATAGCAAGCCAGATTCCATTGATTCCCCAGATGGAAGGTAAGATTAAGATGGCTGTTGTCTGTAAGACGAGTGTGCGTAAAAAGGAAATCAACGCAGATATTAAACCATTATTGAGTGCTGTGAAAAAGGCAGAGCCAAAAATGTTAAAACCACAAAGGAGGAAGGATAGTGAATATAGCCGCATACCGTTTGTTGTCATTTCTAGTAATTCTGCATCATAGCCAACAAATAATTTAGAAAGAGGGAAAGCTAATCCAATACCTAATATTGTCATGATAATGGATACTATAGTGGTGAGGACTATGCTTTTGCGGAATAGATTTTTGAGTTCTTCTATATTTTTTGCTCCATAATGATAGCCGACTAATGGTGCGCTTCCAATAGCATAACCAAAAAAGAAGCTCATGAAAATAAAATTCACATACATGATGACTCCATAGGCGGCTACACCGTTCTCCGATGCGATTCGCATCAACTGAAAGTTATAGAGCATACCTACAAAAGATGCGGAAAGGTTCGTCAACATTTCAGAAGATCCATTAAGGCAGGCACGTTTTAATGCTTTAAAATCTAATGTGGTCTTGACGAAACAAAGTAGACTGCTATTTTTACGGCTGAAGTAGAGGAGCGGAACGATGCCTCCGACTGCCTGACTCAGAGCGGTTGCTAATGCAGCGCCCAAAATTCCTGCACGGAGTATATAAACAAATACAAAGTCGAGTACGACATTGTTGATACCAGCTATAACAGAAATAGCGAGTCCTATATGAGGTTTTTCAGCAGTGACTAAAAAACTTTGAAAGCAGTTTTGTAACATGAAAAAAGTATTAGCTACAATTAAAACTCTGCCATATAAAACACAGTCATCTATGATGGTTTCACTAGCCCCCAATAAGTTTGCTAAAGGGCGCATCCATATAAATCCAATGATAGACAAGAGAATACCAACTCCGATAGTGACCATGATCAACATAGAAAAATATCGATTTGCCTGTTCTTGTTTTTTTTCTCCTAAAGTTTTAGAAATTAATGCGCTGCCTCCTGTGCCGATCATAAATCCGAATGAACCAAGTGCCATCAGAAGAGGCATAATGAGGTTAACTGCTGCAAAAGCGTTTTTACCAACAATATTTGATACAAAAAATCCATCTACAATGCTATAAACAGAAGTGACTATCATCATAACAACAGTTGGCAATACAAAACGCAATAATCTTTTATAAGTGAAGTGATTAGATAAACTTATCTTCATTGTCTTTTCTCCTAAATATCATTGAGTGTTCAAGTATAGTCAGCTTTTTTTTCAGCTTTTTGGTTGTGAGTTTACTTTCTCTTTTGTTGATTTTTTCATTAGAAGTTCCACTTCCTCTTCAAGAAACGTAAGCTGTTGTTTGAAAAGAGAAAGAAATAATGTTCTATCTTCTTCCTGAAATCGCATCAATGATTTACATTCTGCATGGATTAAAGGAATGACAGAGGTTTCACAAAATGCTTTTCCCTCTTGTGTCAGTTCAACTGAC
This sequence comes from uncultured Eubacteriaceae bacterium, assembly GCA_947643285.1. Taxonomy (GTDB): domain Bacteria; phylum Bacillota; class Clostridia; order Lachnospirales; family Lachnospiraceae; genus MGBC136627. Next base: position 2,489 of record CANRVK010000172.1, on the reverse strand, counting down.
TTGCGGTTTCGAGTTCCTGCAATCGGTTTCAAAATAATATATCCTTTTTTGATGAGATTATTGATAGCTGAGTTAATGGTTTGTTTAGAATAAAACCACGCATTGCATAAGTCATGTTGTGAATAAATTTGATCGGATTCACATATAGCATATAAAACCCAAAAGGAAGCATCGGAAAGCTCAAAATGTGCGGCAAGTTCACGATAGATATTATCTTGTTCTTTATATAGCTGATTTAAGATAGTGAGTTGTTTTTCAATTTTTTCTGACATAATCGTTTCTCCAAAAATAAAGTATCCGAAACCGGACTACTGTAGTATAGTCCGATTTCGGATACTTGTCAAGAGGTTTATGAATAAATATTTCTTGTCCGTTCATTTCTAATTTTTTTGAATATGAGCTTTAAAGCCAACGAAACTATCATTTATCAAAAAGAAAAACAGCGTAAATAAAAATATTATCTATGATGTATCGAAGTGCTTTTTTTATATTTATTAGCTATTTTTTCTTAAAGTGAAACTGTCTACCAGTTCACCCATAAATGCTGCCTGAGCGGATAGTTCTTCACTGGTTGCAGAAGTTTCTTGGGCAGAGGCTGAATTGGACTGTACAACTTCAGAAATTCGAGTAATACCAGCTTCAGCTTGTTCCATCGCCATCGCTTGTTCCGATGAAATATGGCTTAATTCTTTAGAAGATTCAGCTATCATCTTAACACCTTTTACAACTTCTTCCATAGATGCTGCTGCTCGTTCTGCTGCTTTATTTCCTTCGGTAACTTCCTGCATAGAACCTTCAATCAATTGACGGGTGTCCACTGCAGATTGTGCGCTTTGTTCCGCTAACTTACGGATCTGTTCTGCGACAACAGAGAATCCTCTTCCTGCTTCTCCTGCTCTTGCCGCTTCAATCGCTGCATTTAAAGAAAGAAGGTTGGTCTGGCTTGCGATATCTTCAATTTCTGCGATAATATTTTCAATTTTTTGAGAGGTTTCACTGATGCGATTCATAGCATCTACCATCGCTTCCATCTCTTCACGACTGTGATCTGCCTCTGCCGCATATTGTTGTGCTTGTTGATAGGATTCTTCTACATGTCTTGCTGCTGTTTGTATTCCTTCTGTAATGTTGGCAATTGTTGCCTGCATTTCTTCTACAGAAGCAGCCTGATCAGTAGCTCCTTCTGCCAGTGCTTGTGAAGCTTGTGCCATATTACTAGAACCAATGGATACTTGTTTAGCAGCTTCATCTACATGGTGTAAAGTATCATTTATCTGGCGATTCATTTTACGCATGGCGAGTTTTAATAATTCAAAATCACCTACATATTTATTTTCTATCTTTGTACTGATTGCGAAGTTTCCTTCTGCCATGGAATCTAATAGATCACCTGCATCTTTAATAATTAACTGCAAGTTTTTCGCCATTTCTTGAGCTTCTTTTACTATATCAGCAACTTCATCTTCTGTTTCACTCTCTGGAAAGGGGGAGGATAAATCACCTTGTGCAAATGTGCGCAAACGTGCCCCTAAAGCAGTCAATGGTTTTTCAATACCTTTGGCAATAGAAGTGCCAAGTTTTAAAGAAACAAGTATACTGATAATGATTACTACAACAATAACAATAATTAAAATAGTTTGTAATAAAGCTAAAGATTGATTTATATCATTTCCTGCATTGACATTTAAATCCATTAGCTCTATCAAATTGTTATTTATTTTTTCATACATCGGCATGAGCTGGTTAATCGCTATATCCTGTGCTTGTGCACATTTCTCTCTATCTGTGGTAGCACCAATAGAAATGATATTAGAATCAACATCCCAATATTCGTCCAATCCATTAAGAATATTGTCATAAAGAATCTTTTCCTCATCTGAGTCGATTATCGCTTCTATATTTTTTAGATAATTATTGAAATTCTCTTTTTGTTGTTCATGTATATTTTTTACTTTTAATATATCTTCATCATCATCATAACCAATAACCGCACGTAATGCGCTTCGTGTTTCTGCAAATGCCGTCATTGCTTTACCTATATCTCCTTGTGAGAAACCATAGTTTTTTAGAGCATGTGTATATTTACTCGAGAGGTTAAGCATGGCAATAATGCCTACAATGGATGAGATACTTGCAATAGCTATTATAAGAATAAATCCAGTGGTTAGCCTTTTTTTAATTTTCATCCGTTTAAAATTTAACATAAATTAAATCGTCCCTTTCCATTTGGTTTTTGCTGCTTTTCTTTTTCATCATATTTTTTTTCTTTGCCTTTTATCACCACTTTTCATATATTTTAATTGTTATTTGGATAAATTGGTCTTTCAAAATATCATAATTCCTGCCTATTTTTTACAGCAATATATAATATATCTTTTTATTATGTAACAATTATAACATTATTTCATATATTTTCAATACTTTTAGGAAATATTGATAGTGTAACTTTACCTGGGGAATCCAAAGGGCAGACTTTCCCCTGCACTTTT
>CANRVK010000171.1 GCA_947643285.1 uncultured Eubacteriaceae bacterium | reverse complement strand
AATTTAGTATCCATTACGTCTGGAACGGAGCGAAAGCGCGGCTTCGTTGGAATACCTTCTTCTCTTTGCGAACCTTTTGCCAACCTTTACTCAAAACATTATTTATCTTGATTTTATTCGGTTGACTACATATAATGAATGATACAGAAAGATGAAAAGAAGCTTACTTTACTGACAGATGGAAAAATCAATCTTAGGAAAATTTTAATATTTCCTTATTTAAAAAATAACAATTAAGATAGTTTCTTTCTTTACAATATATATAAACCAACTTAAAGGAGTGATGTTTTATGGGTGACAGAATATTAATTGTTGATGATGAAGTTGAAATTGCGGATTTAATTGAAGTGTATCTAAATAGCGAAAATTATACGGTATTCAAATTTTACTCGGCAAAAGAAGCTCTTGTATGTATTAATACAACAGATCTCGATCTCGCTATTTTAGATATTATGTTGCCGGACATAGATGGATTTACATTATGTCAAAAGATTAGATCAAAATATACTTATCCTATTATTATGTTAACGGCTAAAGATGAAGAAACGGATAAAATTACAGGTCTTACACTTGGAGCAGATGATTATATCACAAAACCTTTTCGACCTCTTGAATTGATTGCAAGAGTAAAATCTCAACTGCGCCGATATAAAAAATATAATCCAGCACATTCTGAAAATGAGGGAAAGGATATACTCATTCATTCTGATTTAGTAATGAATATAAAAACATATGAATGTTTCTTGAATGAAAAACCGCTTATATTAACTCCAACCGAATTTGCTATTTTACATATTCTTTTAGAGAATAAAGGATATGTGATTAGTGCAGAAGAATTATTTCATAGAATATGGAAAGATGAGTATTATAGTAAGTCGAATAATACAATTACCGTTCATATTCGTCATTTGAGAGAAAAATTAAATGATACTTTGAATAAACCAAAATATATAAAGACAATATGGGGAGTTGGATATAAAATTGAAGAATAGTAAAAAAGGAGAATATACAGAATTTCAGACAAAAATTATGTGGCGTTTTTTTGGAAATGCCTTTATTTCCGTTCTCACTGTAATTATCTTATATTTGTTTTTATTAAAACAGCGGTTTGGAGATTGGGTTATCTGGTTATTAGAGCATTTTATGAAGATAGAATATGAATCAGCTTGGCTTCTATATCATAATTATTTCAGAGGTTACAAAGAAGTATTTTTTGCAACAGCTATTATATGTATCTTTGTTATTTTGCTTTGGCGTTTATTTCGATGGATGACTCGATACTTCAAAGAGATTAATCAAGGGATTGACGCTTTATTGACAGAAGATATAAAACAAATATATTTATCACCAGAAATGTTGCCTTTCGAGCGTAAATTAAATACAGTAAAACAGACATTAAAGAAGCAGAAACAAGAAACAGCACTTGCAGAGCAGCGAAAAAATGAATTAGTGATGTATCTTGCTCATGACATTCGCACTCCTCTTACATCAATTATCGGTTATTTAAACCTTTTAGAAGAAGAATTAGATATGCCTGCTGCACAACGAGCAAGACATGTGCATATAGCTTTAGATAAAGCATACCGGCTGGAAGAGATGATAAATGAGTTTTTTGAAATCACTCGATATAATTCTCAACAAATTAAGTTATCAAAAGAGGATATCGATCTTTATTATATGTTAATACAATTGTCCGATGAACTTTCTCCTGTCTTTGCCCTTCATAGTAATTCTGTTGTATTAAAATTTGATGAAAACTTAACTATTTGTGCAGATCCTGATAAATTAGCACGAGTATTCAGCAATATTTTAAAAAATGCCGCAGCATATAGTTATCCTAAAACAGAAATTATTGTTTCAGCTAAAGAAACAGAGAAACAAATTACAATATCTTTTCAAAATAAAGGGAATACGATTCCTGCTGAAAATCTATCTTCACTTTTTGATAAATTTTATCGTTTAGATAAAGCCCGTATTTCAGATACAGGTGGTACAGGGCTTGGATTAGCAATCGCAAAAGAAATTATTCTTTTACATGGCGGTACAATCTATGCTGCCAGTGAAAATAATACCATTACTTTTACAATCCAACTTCCGAAAGAAAATTAAGAAAAAAACATTTATCATTAGGATTTTCTTAGGAATGAAACAATTTCATATTAAAGTTTTTCATGCTTCTATTCAATACAATAGATATTAGGTATTGAACAGGAGCATTATTTATTTTGCATATACAGAAAGGAGTTTTCATATGAACGAAAAAAACATACAACAGGAGTATAATCACACACATAAAAAAATTTTAATTCTTTCATCTTTTCTATTTCTATTGCTAGTTCTCTGCTTTTTGGAGAAAGTGGTTTTTCAAAAAGAACAAAGAGAAATGCCAAAAAATATGGATATAAATTATTCTTTTACGGAGATATTTCAAAATGATATAACAGATTATGATATACAAGATGATAATATACAATATAATACGTCACAAAATATAATGACTGATACATCATGGTATTTGATGTTAGTAAACAAATGGAATCCCATTCCTGAAAATTATGAGATAAATTTGATAGAAATAGAAGGTGGAGAATGTGTAGACGAACGCATTTATGAACCATTGATGAAGATGTTAGAGGATGCAAAAGATGAAAACTGGAATCAATTACCAAAAGTAGTATCGGGATATAGAACAGCAAAGAAGCAACAAAGTCTTTATGATGAAAAAATAACAGAGTATAAAAAGAAGGGATATTCGGAAAGTGAAGCAAAAGAATTGGCGGAAGAATGGGTTGCTGTTCCGGGATATAGTGAACATCAACTCGGTTTTGCTGTAGATATCAATGGAGCAACTTATGATTTGTATCTGTGGTTACAAGAAAACAGCTATAAATATGGCTTTATTTTCCGATACCCCGGATATAAAACAGAAATTACTGGCATTGCAGAAGAAGTTTGGCATTATCGCTATGTAGGTGTTGAAGCTGCTACTGAGATTTATGAGCAAGGTCTTTGCTTGGAGGAATATTTAGAAAATATAAAAGAATAATACCATAATAAGAAACTTTAATAATCTATAAAATTTTTTTATTAGAACAAGTTGACAAACTAGCAAAGGGAAGAAGGTATTCCAAAAGAAGCTCCTTGGAAGACGTTGGCACTTGTTCAGCGAATTTAGTGTCCGCGTAGTCTTACACGGAGCGAAAGCGCGGCTTCGTTGGAATCCTTCTTCCCTTTGCGAACCTTTGTTCCAAGTGTTCTCCCTATCAATTATAAATACATTTTTCTTTATTGAAAAAATGTTCTAATTGGTGTATGATATATAGACATGAGTAATGTTATCTCAAATAGAAAGATATAGTTTTGGAATATTATAAAAATGGGAGAAAGCTATGGATTTATTACAGAAGAAGGAAAAAAAGTCAAAAAAGAATATGATGATGACAGAGGGGAACATTTGGATTCAGATTTTAACATTTTCTGTACCACTTTTGATCGGAAATTTATTTCAGCAGTTATATAATACGGTAGATTCCATTGTAGTAGGAAATTTTGTAGGCAAAGAGGCATTAGCAGCGGTAGGTTCTAGTTCTTCTCTGATCAATCTGATTATAGGAATGTTCACAGGTATAGCTACTGGAGCAGGTGTTTTAATTGCTCAATATTATGGAGCGAAAGATGAGGAAAAATTACAATGGGCAGTACATACAGCTACCACTCTCAGTTTGATTGGAGGAGTTATTTTAACGATAGCAGGCTTTTTCTTAGCTAGTATCTTATTGAAATGGATGGGAACGCCAGAGGAAGTTATGCCTAATTCCACAGAATATTTAAGAATTTATTTTTTAGGTTCAGTTTTTAATCTCCTTTATAATATGGAAGCGGGAATTTTGAGAGCAGTGGGAGATTCTAGACACCCTTTATATTATTTATGTATTGCTTCTGTAGTCAATACAGTATTAGATTTTATTTTTGTAGTTTGGTTTCAGATGGGAGTGGCAGGAGTTGGATTAGCGACCATTATAGCACAGGCAGTATCTGCTGTTTTAGTCTTTTTACAATTACAGCACAGTGATGCTCCCTATCGGTTATATTTCAAAAAGTTAGGAGTTGACAGAAGAATGGCAGGCAGAATCATTCGATTAGGTGTGCCAAGTGGTTTACAGACCTCTATTATTTCTCTGTCTAATGTTGTAGTACAAGCGAATATCAATAGTTTTGGAGAACTCGTCATGGCTGGTTGTGGAGCATATGGTAAAATTGATGGTTTTGTTATGCTTCCGATTGGAAGTTTTAGTATGGCAGCTATGACCTTTGTGGGACAAAATTATGGTGCAAATAAAATGAAGCGAGCAAAACAAGGGGTTTTTATCACAAGTATTATCAGCTTAATTTATATAGGTATTGTGAGTATGCTTTTATTTTTTGGTGGAAAGAATTTATTGCAATTATTTTCACAGGAAGAGGAAGTCATCCGTTATGGAATGGTGATGCTCCGAATCTGTACGCCATTTTATGCATTTATCGCTATCTGTCATGTGACTTGTGGCGCATTCCGAGGAACAGGGCGTTCTATGGTATCTATGATGATTTTAGTATTAAATTTGTGTGTATTCCGCATGATTTGGGTAAATATTATGACTCCTATTTATCCTAGAATCGAAACGGTTTTAGCAGGTTATCCGATTACATGGTTTACTGGTATTATTTGTTGTATTTTATATGCATGGAAAGGAAAATGGCTGGAGAAAAAAGAATAGAAAGGGAGAGCAATATTTATGGAAAAAGATGATATCAGAATCAATCGAGGAATTATACATATTTTAGATTCTACTATGGCTGCGCCAGTATTATCAGATATGCCATTTGATACAGGATCTGACTTTTGTGATTTTTTAAAAGGGCATATCTATAAATTGATTTCTGGAGATGATTTAAAGACTTGCCATTTTAATGAAGGAGAATCTCAAGTATATCAAGCACTTTTAGATTATTCGGAAGAAAATTTTGTGCCGATCAGTAAAATGTTAGCTGGAATATTATTTGATATTATGAATGATAATATAGACATTCCACAGGCTGATTTTTTGGTGATAGAATATCGAGTGGAAGGGCGTAATTATCTCGCCTTATTAAAGATGAATTATAAAGTATCTTATACTCATCGGACAAAGACAGAAGAGATAGGAAATATCAATGCGATAACTGTGCAAAAAGCGATTCTGCCAACAGAAGGACAGAGGCTGATAGAAGCTGCATTTATTAATCTAGAAGATTATTCTATTCGCATGATTGAAAAAAAATTTGAGATTAATGGGGAGAAAATAGATTATTTTTCCAGAATGTTTTTGAAATGCAGCAATGCGTTATCTGCAAAGGCGAAAATAGCGATTGTGACAAAAGCAGTAGAAGATGTGCAGAAGAAATATTATAAAGAAGATGAACAATTTGAAGCACAGATGGAAGCAAAAAGTATCATTCATACCGAATTAGAAGAAAAAGGAGCTTTGAATATTCCGCAAGTGATTCAAAAGATTTTTAAAGAAAAAGAAGAATTTAAAGAAGAAGTTCAGGAAAAACTGGATAAATATAAGATAGCAGAAGATGAAGTCATTCCTCAAAATGAAAATACGCTAAAAAAGTTTGAAAAACAGCATTTGACAACAGATACAGGAATCGAGATTAAAATACCGATGGAACAATATAAAAATTCAGATAATATAGAATTTATTACAAAGGAAGATGGAACGATTTGTGTTCTTTTAAAAAATATTGGGCATATCATATCAAAATAGATTTCATTCGCCCATGGGAGAAAAGAAATGAGTAAAATTTTAATCATAGGCGGCGGAGCTGCTGGAATGTTGGCTTCTATAGCGGCAGCAGAGGAAAAAAATGAAGTTCATGTATTGGAACAGAATGAAAAGTTGGGGAAAAAGCTGTTCATCACTGGAAAGGGACGCTGTAATATTACAAATGACTGCGATATGGAAACATTATTTGAAAATGTGATTTCTAATCCTAAGTTTTTATATAGTGCTTTTTATAGTTTTACCAATCAAGATATGATGAAGAAATTAGAGGAATGGGGACTGCCTTTAAAAACGGAACGTGGCGGGAGAGTTTTTCCTATATCAGATAAGTCTTCTGATGTGATCGATATATTACAAAAGAAGATGCAAAAGGCAGGTGTCCATATTCATTTAAAAATACAAGTAGAGAGAATTTTAATAGAGGAAGAGGAGTTTCGGGGAGTTAGGCTTACCAATAAAGAGATGATAAAAGGGGATAAGCTCATTATCGCAACAGGAGGAAATTCTTATCCTGCTACTGGTTCTACAGGTGATGGATATCGTTTTGCAAGAGAGATGGGGCATCAGATTACGGAATTATCCCCAGCTTTAGTTCCAATGAATGGAAAAGAAGAGTGGATAAAAGAATTACAGGGGTTGTCTTTAAAAAATGTAGCGATATCGCTAAAAAGTGGAAAAAAAGAATTGTATCAAGGATTTGGAGAAATGCTGTTCACACATTTTGGCGTGAGTGGACCACTCATTCTCAGCGCCAGCAGTTATGTAGGAAAAGCGCTAAAGAAGGGAGAGATCACGCTTAATATAGATTTAAAAGCAGCTTTATCAAGGGAACAGGTAGAAGATAGATTATTGCGAGAGTTTGAAGAAAATAAAAATAAACGATGGAAGAATGTCATAGGAAATCTGCTGCCAGCGAAATTAGTGCCAGTGATGTTAGAGTATATGGGAGTAGAGGAAGAGAAAAGGACGAATGAGATTACAAAAGAAGAAAGAAAAAAAATCGTGGATTGTTTGAAAGAGTTTACGATAACGATTACAGGGCTTAGAGGATTTCGAGAAGCGATTATCACAAGAGGAGGGGTTTCTGTAAAAGAAATAAATCCTTCTACGATGGAATCAAAGCTGATAAAGGGAGTTTATTTTGCCGGAGAAGTATTAGACTTAGATGCATTGACTGGTGGGTTTAATTTGCAAATCGCGTGGTCAACAGGGTATTTAGCAGGGAAATGTGTAAAGGGGTGAAAGAAGTATAAAAGTTTCCTATAGGAAAGTTTCCGCCCTCGGGCAAGGGACTATTCCAACGAAGCCGCGCTTTCGCTCCGTTCCAGACGTAGCGGTAC
>CANRVK010000170.1 GCA_947643285.1 uncultured Eubacteriaceae bacterium | reverse complement strand
GTACGATTCAAAATCTCACGGCTCATATCAAACATTTTCTTGAGATAGGTGGAGTGGAGTGTGTAGGATTAGGGACAGATTTTGATGGAATTACAGGAGAATTTGAAATCGGAGAGCCAGAGAAAATGGAATTATTATTTGAACAATTACATAGAGAGGGAATTTCCGAAACCGTGATAGAAAAAATAGCATATAAAAATGTATTACGTGTGATAAAAGAAAGTATGAAATAAGGAATAACAGAGAGAAAAAATGTGTTAAAATTGAATATGCTGTGTGATCAAAGAAGGAAGATAGTATTATGACCGCATTTGAAGTGATTGAGTTTGGATTAACTTTAGGTACATTCGTTTTAATGTTGCTTTCTTATGTAGAAAGTAGAAATAAATAAAAAATGTATAAAAAAAGAAGCTATTGTAATAGAGATAAAAATTTATTTTACAATAGCTTCTTTTTTATGAAGTTGTGATTAGATTAAAAAAATTTATCTATCAATCCCTGTAGTAAGATGATGATTAAAATAAGAGGAAGAACATATTTTAAGTAAATTTTTACTGCTTTTTTACAGGATATTTTTAATCCTTTTCCTGCATTTACTTCTTCTATATAATTATCCCATCCCCAACCATAGCGAGAAACACAGAATAGAGTATAAATAAAAGAACCAAAAGGCAAGAATAGATTGCTCACTAAAAAGTCTTCTAGATCTAAAATATTGCTTCCAGCGCCTAGTGGATGAAAACCAGCCCATAAATTAAAGCCTAAAATACATGGAATAGAACCAAGTATTACGATAATTACATTGATGATCGCTCCTTTTTTTCTAGACCATCCCCATAAGTCCATTCCAAAAGACATAATATTTTCAAAGACAGCGATGACAGTAGAGAGTGCAGCGAAGGACATAAATAAGAAGAATAGGCTGCCCCAAATTCTTCCTCCTACCATTTCATTAAAAATATTAGGAAGTGTGATAAAAATAAGGCTAGGTCCACTGTCTGGATTGACTTGAAAAGCAAAACATGCCGGAAAAATAATTAAACCAGCTACAAAAGCAACAAAAGTATCTAAGACAGCGATATTGACAGCTTCTCCTAATAAAGAGCGGCTTTTGTCCTGATAACTTCCAAAGATAGCCATAGAGCCTATACCAAGGCTGAGGGTGAAAAATGCTTGATTCATAGCATTTACAATCGTTTCTCCTATGCCAATATCCGCCATTCTTTTGAAATCAGGCAATAAATAAAAAGAAAGTCCTTCTTGTCCACCTTTTAAAAAGATACTGTGAACGGCTAAGATCAACATAATAAACAATAAAGAAATCATCATCACTTTTGTAATTTTTTCCACACCTTTTTGAAGTCCCATAGAGCAGATGCCAAATCCTAAAATCACGACAAAAATCATCCAACCAATCATTATGAGAGGAGATGAGGTCATTTCTGAAAACATCGTAGTAATTTGTTGTGAATCTGCACCTACAAATTTGCCAGTGAGCATACCATAAAAGTAATATAACATCCACCCTGCGATTGTAGTATAAAACATCATGAGCAGATAATTTCCAACGATAGCGAGATAGCTGTGGAAATGCCATTTTTGTCCGGGTTTTTCTAGGACATGAAAGGAACAGGCAGCGCTTTTTTGACTGGCACGTCCAACAGAAAATTCCATGGTCATAACAGGAATTCCCATAATCAATAAAAAGAAAATATAAAATAAAACAAAAGCTCCACCACCATATTTTCCTACTATATATGGAAAACGCCAGACATTTCCGATTCCAATAGCGCATCCTGCTGATAACAGGATAAAACCTAACCTTGATTTGAATTTTTCTCTTTGCATAAGAACCCCTTTTTCTTTTTATTTCCACGAAGCAATAAGCCAACTATACCTATTTCAAACGAAAAGTTTAGTTTTTCAAATATTTGACTTTAACCTCACAAAGGAAGTTCCATGCTTCTTAAATAGGATAATAATATTAACTGCCTTAATTTTTTCAAACAAAAATATCCATCTATTATTTTAGGTATTAGATGCGAGAATATGTAGAATATTTTTATTTTACGACAGCTTTTTTAGATAATTTATATCTCTAAATATGCAGAATGGCACGAAAAATGAACACCTTGTATTCAAATTCGTGCCGACTGATGCACTTGAAGGGAGTCGAACCCCCGACACGTGGCTCCGGAAACCACTGCTCTATCCACTGAGCTACAAGTGCAAGTGAGATAAATTACTAACTTATCATAACACAAAAAAGAAATATTGTCTAGTAGAATATAAATAGATTATTATTCAGGGGGGTGGAGAATTAGAGTTCCGCTCCGGCAAGGACGTATTCCATCGAAGCCGCGCTCTCGCTCCGTTCCAGACGTAGTGGTACTAAATTCGCCGTTTCGCTTCTTGCGAAACCGCTTATTAAGTACCAACGTCTTCCAAGGGGCTTCTTATGGAATACGTCCTTGCCTCCGCTAGTTGGCTGGCTGTTTAACCTTTTGAAAAATGAATCTCATGATAACAATAGAATAAAAAGGGTGACGAAGTTATTTTCTGTTTTATTGTGTGATGTATTTCTCAAAAATTAGATAAGACAAAAAAGTAGCATAGACAAGAAAGTATTCCATAAGAAGCCCTTTGGAAGACGTTGGTACTTAATGAGCAGTTTCGTAAGAAGCTGCGAATTTAGTATCCGCTACGTCTGGAACAGAGCGAAAGCGCGACTTCGATGGAATACTTTCTTGTCGTAGCGAACCTTTGGTCAATATATAATCAAGAAGATACAAAAACTCTTATCAGTCTACATCAATTGCTTCCATATCTTGTTTAAACTCCTTGATTTTTTTAATAAAAAATATTCCTGTTATGATATCTGTGATTCCATTCCAAATCATAACAGCTCCAATGACACGTATTGTAATTAATACAGATGTAAAAGGATGTAAAATTAATAATACACCCAGACCAGCGCTCAAGAGAGAAAAAATTAAAAATATCCACCAACGGGAATATTTCGCGCGAAGCATATCAAAGGAACGCTGCAATTTAATAATACTGCTCAATAATACAGCGATTCCTAAAAGGACAGGAAGAATGGATAATAACATTTCTGAAAAAAGAAAGATACTAATTCCTCCTAAAATAGCACTCATTCCTATTACAAGCTCATAACGGCTGTACATATTAGAAAAGTCCTTTGTAATATAGCTGATGATATAGCCAATACCAACTAAAATTAAGATAATGCCGATAGCGTAGCAGATCGTTTTTGTAGTAATTTTTGGAAAACATAAAAGCACGATACCTAATAAAGTGTATAAAATAGTGCTGATAAAATAATGAGTTTTTAATTCTTTGAAAATATCCATAAAATTTTTCTTTTCTTTCTTTTATTTTTGAGTGTAAATAAAATGATAAGTTGCATTATAATATTTACTTTTTTTATTGCAAAGTGGGACAATTATTATTTATATCGGATATTAATAGGAAATGGTTAATGTTCTATAAAGTCTATCGTTATTATTTTTTCGGTAACTTTATAAACAAAAAATAAAATATTATTTTTTAGTGCGAATGTTATTCGGCTTTTATAGGAGTTTATGACTTGCATTTTGATTGTTTTTTTGATTTTATTAATTTTTTAGTTTTTTTATATTATTAGGAATTGATAGAGTTTTATAACATAAATATTGGAAAGTATGGATAAGTTTCATCATAAATATATCTCACATGTATTGTTTTTATCTAATGAAATATGTTAGAATAGCAAAGAGAGAAAATGAGTTTAAGTTCTAAAGGAGGAAATATTATGGGAATGACAATGACCCAAAAGATTTTAGCTGCACATGCAGGATTAGAAAAGGTAGAAGCAGGGCAATTATTAGAGGCAAATTTAGACCTAGTATTAGGAAATGATATTACCTCTCCCGTAGCTATCCATGAAATGGAAAAAATGAAGAAAAAAGGGGTTTTTGACAAAGATAAAATCGCATTAGTACCAGATCATTTTGTGCCAAATAAAGATATTAAATCAGCAGAACATTGTCAATGTGTCAGAGAATTTGCGAAAGAAAATGATATCACGAATTATTTTGAAGTGGGTGAAATGGGAATTGAACATGCACTGCTCCCAGAAAAAGGTTTAGTAGTGGCAGGAGATGTTGTCATCGGTGCAGATTCTCACACGTGTACTTATGGCGCATTAGGAGCATTTTCTACAGGAGTAGGAAGTACAGATATGGCTGCAGGTATGGCGACAGGAAAAGCTTGGTTTAAAGTGCCTTCCGCAATTCAAATTATTTTAACAGGAAAGCCTGCAAAATGGGTGAGCGGAAAGGACATTATTTTACATATTATAGGAATGATAGGGGTAGATGGTGCTCTTTATCAATCTATGGAATTTACAGGAGATGGAATTGCAAATTTATCCATGGACGATAGATTCACGATTGCAAATATGGCGATAGAAGCAGGTGGAAAGAATGGAATCTTTCCTGTAGACGAAAAAACAGAGGCTTATTTAAAGGAACATTCCATAAGGGAATATAAGGTATATGAAGCAGATGAAGATGCAGAATATGAAAGAACTATCACAATTGATTTGAGCACTCTGAAACCTACTGTAGCATTTCCACATCTGCCGGAAAATACACATCCGATTGATGAAGTGGGAGAAATTTTTATCGATCAAGTGGTGATAGGTTCTTGTACCAATGGCAGAATAGAGGATTTGAGAGTAGCCGCAGAGGTATTAAAAGGCAGAAAAGTGAAAAAAGGAGTCCGCACGATCATCATTCCTGCAACTCAAAAGATTTATTTACAGGCTATGGAAGAGGGATTATTAAAAATATTTGTTGAAGCAGGAGCAGTGGTCAGCACGCCGACTTGTGGTCCTTGTTTGGGCGGATATATGGGGATTTTAGCAGCAAAAGAAAAATGTGTATCCACCACAAATAGAAACTTTGTGGGGAGAATGGGACATATAGATTCTGAAATCTATCTCGCGAGTCCAGCAGTAGCAGCGGCAAGCGCAGTGACAGGAAAAATTTCATGTCCTTGTGAGTTAGAATAAAAAATGCAGGAGGAAAATAAAATGAAGGTGAGTGGAAGTGTTTTTAAATATGGAGATAATGTGGATACAGATGTTATTATTCCAGCGAGATATCTAAATTCTTCTGATCCAAAAGAATTGGCAAAACACTGTATGGAGGATATTGATAAAGAATTTGTAAATAAAGTAAAAAAAGGAGATATCATTGTTGCAGAGAAAAATTTTGGATGTGGATCTTCTAGAGAACATGCGCCAATCGCGATAAAAGCAGCAGGAGTGAGCTGTGTCATAGCAGAAACCTTTGCCAGAATATTTTACCGAAATGCCATTAATATAGGTCTTCCTATTATTGAATGTAAAGAAGCGGCGAAAGGGATAGAAGCAGGTGATGAAGTGGAAATTGATTTTGACAGTGGTATGATTTATAATAAAACAAAAAAGACAGAATTTAAAGGACATGCCTTTCCAGAATTTATGCAAAAATTAATCGCTGCAGGAGGTCTTATTTCTTATATCAATGGAAAGGAATAAGATATTTTATAAAAAAGCGGTAAAACAGTAGTAAAAAGTAACTGTTTTACCGCTTTTTGGAATATGTTTATGAAAATCAGATTATTCTGTCAGACCACTATATTCAATACTGGTGACGATATTTTCCTGTGTTAAAAACATTAACCGTGTTCCTTCTTTTGTATAAGTATACATGCCAGATTCTTCTTTATAATCTTCTCCATAAATTTCTTTCACTTTGTCTATTGTACAGCCAATATAAATGCCTTCTTTTGTCGTAACGGTATCATCATTGAAATAAACATCATAGATAAAGTCTTTTCCATCTTTTTCATAAGAGGTTAGGGTAAAGCTTTGATAACTATAAATTTTGTCTATTCCATCTTGAAAGGCACAGCTAGGAGCTTCTAAGTAAGATTTTGGTTCTCCTAATTTAGAAAGCACGCCAGCGGCTTCTTGATGCATAGAAATTTCTGTTCCATTTGGCGCTGTAAAAGAAAAGCCAGAAGTGGAAGAGGCTGTAGTCGTTTGAGCTTCTGAAGAAGAAGTTTCTATAGATGTGTTGCTTTCTGTAGCTGAAGTTGAGGGATCAGAAGAATCGGGATTTCCACATCCAGCAAGGCAGAGAGCAGATATTAATAGAATACAATATAATTTTTTCATAATAAATCAGCAAGGAAACCCACTGCCTTTAGACGGTGGGAGGAATTGCACCTTGCATCCTCCTTTTCTTGTACTGTTCTACCCATCAGAGTAGTTTGTTTTATTATAAAAGTGTTTAGGTAGTATGTCAATATCAAGAAAAAAAATTCCTATTTTTATTCTTAACATGATGGAATCAAAGATATAGACATTTGAGGAGAAAGAAGAGAAGGGAAAATAGAGGAATAGAGTTCCGCTACGGCAAGGACGTATTCCATCGAAGCCGCGCTTTCGCTCCGTTCCAGACGTAACAGTACTAAATTCGCCGTCCCGCTTCTTGCGGAACTGCTCATTAAGTGCTGACGTCTTCCAAGGGGCTTCTTATGGAATATGTCCTTGCCTTCGCTAGGTTGTTGGCTGTTTAAAGGAAACGGAAAAATTTATACTGTTTACAGAAAAAAATAATTTTTTTGATTTTTCTAATCTTTTTTGCTCATGATTTCGTGAAAAATGATATCTATATAGAATAGGTTTTATTGGATATGATTGTCTGTATAATGGAGTTAAAATTTTTGACTTCGGTCGAAACCTTTTGGTCAAGTCTATAACTTCAAATACAGAAAAAAGAAATATATCTTTTAGAAAGTAAATTTTAGGCTACTTTCGCAACATATCGAATTTACCAACTTTAGTCGTAGTGGGTCAGTTTTTTACTTGATATTATGAGCTATTTAACTCTTAAATATCTAAAAATATGAACTGTTTGGAGTAAAGCTGACCAAAGTTTTTACTCAATTACAAAATTTTTACATCTATGATATAACCCAAATCTAATTAATAGAAAAGCATTTTACTATATGATTGAGAATATGTTCATTGTTTGTAGAATAGCCAAGAAACTAGCACAGGGACAAAGGTATTCCAAAAGAAGCCCCTTGGAAGACGTTGGCACTTAATGAGCAGTTCCGCAAG
>CANRVK010000169.1 GCA_947643285.1 uncultured Eubacteriaceae bacterium | reverse complement strand
TACGTCTGGAACGGAGCGAAAGCGCGGCTTCGTTGGAAACTTCCTTGCCGCAGCGACCCTTTTGCCTTTAAACTACCCCAAACCGTAACAAATTATAAGAGGAATATTCCTATTTTCTTGTTATTAAATAAGAAAAATGTTATAATAAAAAAATAGCATAAAAAGAAAGAGGAAGGAAAGATGAATGGGAAAAGAAAAAATGTAGTTTTATGTTACATCTTGTTCATATGTCTGTTACTATTTACAGGATGTAGTATGGAAGAACAACCGCAGAATGTTTTACAACAGGATAGGAGGGTAGAAGAAAAAGGGCTTGAAATTCATTATATTGACGTAGATCAAGGGTCATCAGCACTGATTGAAATGGATGGACATTATATGTTGGTAGATGCGGGAGAAAAAGACCAAGGTGAAGTAGTCGTTGATTATTTAAAGAAAGAAAATGTGAGTCATTTAGATTATGTAGTGGGAACACATCCTCATTCTGACCATATTGGAGGGATGGCATATGTTTTGCAGAATGTCGAGGCGGATAATTTATTGATACCAGAAAAAGAACATACAACAAAGGCGTTTGAACATATGTTAGATGCAGCAGAGGAAAATGAGATGGAGGTTATCATTCCTAAGCAGGGGGAAAGCTATTCTTTAGGGGATGCGAGCTTTACTATTTTGTCATTAAATAAGGACTATGAAGACGAGTTAAATAATTGGTCTATTGTATTTCAGCTCAAGTATAAAGATACAAGCTTTTTATTCTCAGGAGATGCGGAGGAAGAAGTGGAGCATGATATCTGTGAAACAGGGGTTAATTTGAAATCAGATGTTTATTTGGTAGGACATCATGGAAGTCATACTTCTACTTCAGAGGAGTTTTTAGAAGCGATTTCTCCGAAATATGCAGTGATAAGCTGTGGAGTGGATAATTCTTATGGACATCCAAAACCACAGATACTCAAACGCTTAGAGGAAGCGAATATACAGATTTTCCGCACAGATTTGCAGGGCAGTATTGTCGCATATAGTGATGGGAAAAAGATTACATGGAATGGAGAAGAGGCTTCACAGGGGGAAACGTCAGCACAAGAGGAAAAGTATGTTTTGAATACAGCGACGAAAAAATTTCATTTGCCCTCTTGTTCTTCTGTAGATCAGACAAAGAAAGAAAATAAGAAGGAATTTACAGGCACAAGAGAGGAATTGATAGAACAGGGGTATGAAGCATGTAAAAATTGTAATCCATGAGGGGTGAAAAAGTGAGATATATTATAGATCGATTTGAAAATGGATATGCTGTTTGTGAGCTAGAAGATGGGAATATAAAAAATATCCCAAAATATCAACTTCCTTTGGAAGTAAAAGAAGGCGATATGCTGATAGTGGAGAATGGATTTTATCGAGTCTTAGATGTAGAAACAAAAAAGAGGCGAGGGGAATTGAGGGAAAGGTTAAGAGGATTGAGCAGAAAAAGAGAAAAAAGAAAGGAATAAAATTCAGCGCTGAGAACATAGAGCTAAAAATAAAAAACAGCGCAGAAATGAGGAAAAAATGAGTATACAAAAAGAATTATTTGGAAAGACTTCTAAAGGAGAAGATGTTTTTATTTTCACATTAGAAAATGCAAATGGAACGATTGCAAAGGTTTCTACACTTGGTGCAGTGTTGGTGTCTTTATTCACAAAGGATAGGGAAGGGAAGGTTTGTGATATTGTATTGGGTTATGATGAAGTAGAACAATATGAAAAGAATAAACCCGGATTCGGGGCTACGATTGGAAGAAATGCGAATCGAATTAGAAATGCTTCTTTTTCTTTGAATGGAAAACAGTATGTATTGGAAAAAAATGATGGAAATAATAATTTACATAGTGGATTTTCTGGATATCAGCATCGCATTTGGGAGGCGAAGGAAAAAGAAACAACATTAGGGGATTGTATAGAATTTCATTATCATAGTTTAGATGGAGATCAGGGATTTCCGGGGAATCTTGATGTGAGCGTAAGTTATACTTTAACAGAAGATGATAGATTAATTTTACATTATAAGGGGACAGCAGATGAAGATACCGTTGTGAATATGACAAATCATTCTTATTTTAATTTAGCAGGACATGATTCAGGAGATATTTTAAAACAGAAAGTCACTATTTATGCAGATTATTTTACTGCATCAGATAAAGAATTTATTCCTACGGGAGAAATTTTACCAGTGAAGGGAACACCGATGGATTTTAATATGTCCAAAGAAATTGGAAAAGACATAGAGAGCAATTATGAAGCGATTGTGTTGGGAAAAGGATATGATCATAATTGGATTCTGAAAAAAGAGGAAAATGAGAAGATCAGTTTGGCTGCAAAAATGGAAGAAGAAGTATCAGGACGTTTTTTAAAGGTTTATACTGATCTGCCGGGGATGCAGTTTTATACCGCTAATTTTTTAGATGGAACAGAAAGAGGAAAGGGAGGCTGTTATTATCAAAAGAGGAGCGGGGCTTGTTTTGAAAGTCAATATTATCCTGACAGTGTGAATCAGAAAGAATTTCCATCTGTGATTTTAAAAGCAGGAGAGGAATATGACACAACTACGATATTCGCATTTGGAGTGAAGGAAGAATAAAAATTTCTATATGGGGAAAAATTTAGAAAATTCTATTTGCCAAATGTATAAATTGTGATATGATAAAAAACAGATACATATAAATAGGAAATATGATATAGAAGAAAGAGGAGAATTTAGATGGAAAAGGAATGGGAAAAAGATGTTATTTCCAAAAATTTTATTGAACAGATAATAGAAAAAGACATAGAAGAGGGAATATATGATCATGTCCAAACTAGATTTCCGCCTGAACCTAATGGATATCTTCATATTGGACATGCTAAGTCTATTTTACTCAATTATGGATTGTCAAAGAAATATCATGGAAAATTTAACATGCGGTTTGATGACACAAATCCTACAAAGGAAAAAGTGGAATTTGTGGATTCTATTTTAGAGGATATTAAGTGGTTAGGAGCAGATTGGGAGGACAGATTATTTTTTGCATCCGATTATTTTGAACAGATGTATGAGGCTGCTGTGAAATTGATAAAAAAGGGAAAGGCTTATGTCTGTGATTTGACGGCAGAAGAGATAAAGGAATATAGAGGGACTCTGACAGAGCCGGGAAAAGAAAGCCCTTATCGCAATCGGTCTATAGAAGAGAATTTAGAACTATTTGAAAAGATGAGAGAAGGGTGTTATCAAGATGGAGAAAAAGTACTGCGCGCTAAGATTGATATGGCATCTCCTAATATCAATATGAGAGATCCTGTGATCTATCGAGTGGCACATATGGAACACCACAATACAAAAGATAAATGGTGTATTTATCCGATGTATGACTTTGCACATCCAATAGAAGATGCAATTGAGCATATTACTCATTCTATTTGTACCTTAGAGTTTGAAGATCATAGACCTCTATATGATTGGGTATTAAAAGAGTTAGAATATCCTAATCCGCCAAAACAAATTGAATTTGCAAAATTATATCTCACAAATGTGGTGACAGGAAAGAGATATATTAAAAAATTAGTCGAGGATAAAATCGTAGATGGCTGGGACGATCCTAGATTGGTCACAATAGCAGCACTCAGAAGAAGAGGATTTACCCCTGAATCCATTCAGAAGTTCGTGGATTTAGTGGGAGTTTCTAAGGCAAATAGTTCTGTGGATTATGCGATGTTAGAATATTGTATCAGAGAGGATTTAAAATTAAAAGCGCCCCGCTGGATGGCAGTATTAAATCCTGTGAAATTAGTGATTGATAATTATCCAGAAGGAAAGATAGAGTATGTAGAAGCGAGCAATAATCCAGAGAATGAAGAAATGGGAAAGAGGGAAATTCCTTTTGAAAGAGAGTTATATATAGAAAGAGAAGATTTTATGGAAGAACCTCCTAAGAAATATTTCCGTCTATTTCCGGGAAATGAAGTAAGACTCATGCATGGATACTTTGTGACTTGTACAGGGTGTGAAAAAGATGAGAACGGAAATGTGACGGTAGTTCACTGTACCTATGATCCAGAAACAAAATGTGGCAGCGGTTTTCAGGCAAGAAAGGTGAAAGGGACAATTCATTGGGTTTCTGTATCGAAAGCAGTGGAAGCAGAAGTCCGTCTTTATGAAAATATTGTGGATGAAGAAAAGGGAAAATTAAATGAAGATGGTACTTTAAATTATAACCCTAATTCTTTAACAGTTCTAAAAAAATGTTATTTAGAACCAGCGTTTGCAGATGTAAAAAAATCTGATCATTTTCAATTTGTCAGAAATGGCTACTTCTGTGTAGATACGAAGGATACCGAGGAAGGACATTTGGTATTTAATCGTATTGTATCTTTAAAAAGTTCTTTTAACATAAAATAGTAAGAAATCAACCATTTCTATCAATGGAAAGATAAATTGCAAAAACAGTATCCTGCAAAAATGGTGGGCAAATAGAAATCGGTATACTTCCACTGATATGAGTTCAATCCTCGCAATCGTAGGCTGCTGTCGCATTTCATAACATTACTGAGCGTGGATTGAATAAAGTAAATGGTGAAAAATAAAAAGGACTGCTCCTATTTTTTTTAAAACAGAAAGTCAAATATTTTGTTGTTTGATTGAGTTTAGCGAGATATTTGACTTGTGGCAGTTCTTATCCTGATGGAATAAGCTTATCTGAGATATGCACATTTTGAGTTTCTATTTTAAGTTATAAATAAGGTGGTGCACGAATGAGTGAGATATTTCATGATCTAGAAAAGCTTGGCTTTTCAGGATTAGAGAATACTGAGATTTTTTCAAGGGGAAGAGAAAAAGAGGTAAAAAAAGTAGAACAAGTTCAAAAGGTAGAGTTAGATCCTATTGAATTAGAAAAGAGTACTTTATTTGATAAGAAGCATGAATGTCCTGTTTGTTTTAAAGAATTTACCTCAAAAGCAGTGCGAGCCGGAAGGACTAGACTGTTAAAAACAGATACCGATCTTAGAGGGATATATTATGGCTGTGATCCTGCTAAGTATGATGTAATAGTTTGCCCTTTTTGTGGCTATGCAGGAGCTGGTAAAGCATTTACAGGTCTTACCTCTATGCAAAGAAAATTATTAAAAGAAAATATAGCTCAAAAGTTTAAAGGTTTACCTCCTAGTGGAGAGATTTACACTTATGATGATGCTATTTTAAGATATAAGTTAGCGTTATATAGTTCAATTGTAAAGAAAAGTCGATTGAGTGAACGAGCCTATTTATGTTTAAAACTTTCTTGGCTGTATCGCGGAAAAAGAGAGGCACTTCATTCATCTGATCCGATGTATGCAAAAAAATCAGAAGAACTGGAAAAAAGTGAAAAAGAATTTACAGAAAAAGCCTATCGAGGTTTTGAAGAGGCAGAAGCAAATGAATTATTTCCAATCTGTGGAATGGATGAAAATACATATTCTTATCTATTGGCAGATTTAGCGAGAAGGAGCGGAAAGATAGATGCCTCTAAAAAGTTATTAGGTATTATTCTGGCATCTAGAACAGCAAATAACAGTGTAAAGGATAAAGCGAGAAATTTAAAAGAATTAATATTAGAACAGGAGAAAGCTCAAGAACAATAGAAATATAATATAGGAAAATATAATGAAAAGAAAAGATTTTAAAAATACAGGAATCTTTATGATACCTATTTCAGAAGATGTTCAAAAAGAACCATTATATCAACAGATTTATCATTATATAAAATCAGAAATTATCAACGGAAATTTGCCTTTTCATGGGAAATTGCCTTCTACAAGAGCATTAGCTAGATATATGCAAATAAGCCGGAGTACAATAGAAATGGCGTATGAACAATTAAAAGCGGAAGGATATATCGAAGCGATTCCCTATAAAGGGTATTATATAGCACAGATACAAGAATTAGTAGTTTTAAAATCGAAGATAAAAAAGGCAGAACCAAAGACATTAAAGCAAAAAGAGTTCTGCCTTTATGATTTTTCTCCCAATGGAATAGATTTAGAAAATTTTCCTTATTCTATTTGGAAGAAAATTTCTAAAAATACATTATTAGAAGATAAGAAAGAACTATTTTCTTTAGGAGAATCACAAGGAGATTTTTCTTTAAGACAGACGATCTGTCAATATCTCCATCAGGCTAGAGGGGTAAATTGTGATCCAAAACAAATTATTATCGGGGCTGGAAATGAATATCTTTTGATGCTTTTACATCAATTATTGCCTCAAAAAGCTCCTATTGCAATGGAAAATCCTACTTATAAACAGGCTTATCGTGTTTTAGAAGGATTAGGACACCCAATTTTTCCGATTCCGATGGATAAGTATGGAATGAATGTGACAAAATTAGAACAGACAGATGCCGATTTAGCTTATGTTATGCCATCTCACCAGTTCCCTTTAGGGGTGGTGATGCCAATAAAAAGGCGGTTAGAATTGTTGGCTTGGGCACAGAAAAAGCCAGAGCGTTATATTATCGAAGATGATTATGATGGTGAATTTCGATATCGGGGAAAGCCTATTCCATCTTTACAGGGAATTGACCATAAAGAACATGTGATTTACTTCGGAACTTTTTCCAGAGCGATTGCCCCTGCTATTCGAGTCAGTTATATGGTGCTTCCTATGCCACTTTTGGAAAAATATAAAGATTATAATTTTTATTCTTCTACTGTTTCTAGAATCGATCAGACGATTATTGATACCTTTATGAAAGAGGGGTATTTTGAACGTCATTTAAATCGAATGAGAACAATCTATAAAAATAAACAAGATTTTGTGTTAAATGAGTGGAAAGAGGTAAAAGGGATAAAGATTTCAGGTGAGAATGCAGGAACACATCTTCTATTGACCATAAAAGATGGAAGAACAGAAGAAGAGTTAAAAAAAAGAGCAATGTAAATGGGAGTGAAGTTGTATGGACTCTCTGAGTATTATATTGAACATGAACAAAGAAAATATGATAAATATCTCATATAAAACTCATAGGTATTTATATTTTTCATAAAATTCATATATATATGTTTTAGTCTATTATAAAAATGAAATCATAGTATTTTCATGCAAATGGATGCTATTGAAGACCATCATACTAAGCAATAAAAGCTAAATTGAAAAAGACAAATATTGCCTTTTTTGATTGCACACATACATACATACACACACAAAGTA
>CANRVK010000168.1 GCA_947643285.1 uncultured Eubacteriaceae bacterium | reverse complement strand
CTGGAACGGAGCGAAAGCGCGGCTTCGCTGGAATACTTCCTTGCCGGAGCGCCCCTTTTGACTTCCGCAATTACCTATTTCATTTAGTGAGCGAATGACAATCTATAGCTGTTTCCATCTATCAAGCTACAACCTTTTATGTTTGAGAGGCTGTAGCTTTTCTTATTCCACAGAGTTTCATTTTATCTACGCTTCCTAATAGGTCTGTTACGGATCAGATAGAGGAGATAGGATAGTTTATGTTATCCCATAAGACAGAAGAATATTTTAGAGAATAGGAAGTCCTTTCCAAGTCATAGGACAAACCATAAAAATAATAAAATAAAGAAAAAGAGTGAGAAATCAGTCAAATCGGATATTCGCAATCCGCTTCGCTACTTGCTCATAACCTCATAGCTGCTATCGCAGCTTTTCCGTGGGAGTCTGCACTCCCACGGAAACAAGGAAGTCCCAACCCACCGCTTTCGCCTTGGCGGCTTAGAAGCGGGGGACTTCCTTGATGAGGTTAAAAAAAAGGGGAAGGGAAACAGAAGAAATTTTGTTTCATACAAATGCAAAAGAAGTCTTGAAAAAAAGGAACGGTTATGTTAACCTAATGTCAGGACAAATCAGTGAAACTTCTGGCTTCAGGTTATCAGAGGAAGGAAACATTATCTTCGAGAACAAAAAAAGTCAGGAGTGATATCATGAAAAAACAAATTTTAGCAAACAAACAATTCTATGTTGCCATGTATCTGCGTCTTTCCAAAGAAGATGAGGATAAAGATGGCATTTCAAAAACGGAAAGCAATAGTATTCGGAATCAGAGAGAATTGATTCGTACTTTTATCAGAGAAAACGAGGATATGGAGCTTTATGATTGTTATTTAGATGATGGCTTTTCCGGCAGTCATTATGACAGACCAGAATTTCAAAGAATGATAAAAGATATCGAGGCAGGCAAGGTAAATTGTGTGATAGTAAAAGATTTATCTCGGTTTGGACGCGATTATATCGAAACGGGAAGATATTTGGAACGAATATTTCCAGCACTGGGGGTGCGTTTTATCGCCCTTACGGATTCCTATGACAGTCTTTTCTCTGATGTGGGAGAACAGTCGATTGTGCTGCCGGTCAAGAATTTCATCAATGATTCTTATTGCAGAGATATTTCCATGAAGGTGAAAAGTCAGCTTGCGGTCAAGCGAAGGGCGGGAGAATATGTTGGTGCTTTTGCGTTATATGGCTATCGAAAAGATCCCAAGAATAAAAATCAGTTAGTGCCAGATGCGTATGCCGCACAGATTGTTCGGAAAATTTTTGCCTGGAAAATCGAGGGACTTGCAGTATCTGCTATTGCGAATAAACTAAATGAATTTGGAGTGCTTTCTCCCAAGGAATACAAAAAGTCTTTAGGAGAAAACTATCGAGGTGGTTTTTTTCGTGATACCAAAGCGAAATGGGGAAGTACTGCGGTCAAGCGTATTCTGACAGAGGAAACCTATTTAGGACATCTGTTACAAGGAAAGACCGAGAAAAAGAATTATAAACTCAAAAAAAGCGAAAAAAAACCAAAAGAAGATTGGATACGAGTAGAACATACACATGAACCGATTATTTCAGAAGAAGATTTTCAGATTGTGCAGAATTTATTAGGTGTAGATGGGCGAAGCAGCCCTGAGAATGGCGAAGTTAATCCTTTTATGGGTATCTTATTTTGTGGAGATTGTGGAGAACAGATGATACGCCGTGTCACTCGGTATAAAGATAACAAAAAGATGTATTATATCTGTTCTACGAAAAACCGTGGAGAGGGATGTAGTCGGCATAGTATAGAAGAAAAGAAATTAAAAGAATTGATAGAGGTTGCGATTCATAGCTATGTGAACCATTTTTTAGAACAACAGGACTTCTTTGAACAAGCAAGAGAACAGGGAACAAACGTAGAAGCGATCATGAGCTATAACCAAGAGATCCTTCGGTTAAAGAAAGAACAAGAAAAATATGACGGTTTATGTTCTGGATTATATGAAGATTTAAAACAGGGAATTCTTACCAAAGAAGAGTTTGAGCGGTTAAAGAAAGAATTTGAACAGAAAGCAGAAGACCTTATGGTGGCACAGGAAAAGCAGAAACAACTTATCCAAGAAATGCTCACATCGGGGGTTTTATCTGCCAGTAGGCTGCACTTGTTTCAAAAGAGTAGAGAACTGCAGGAAATAGACCGTTATACCCTAGTCAGCCTTGTAAAACGAATCTATCTCTATGAAGAGAAGCGGATAGAAATAGAATTTTATTTTCAGGATCAGTATCGTATCATGCAAGATTTCTATGAGAGAGCAGAGAAATCGAAACGGGAAAGAGAGGTATGAAGATGGCAAGAAAATCGAAACGACTTCATACCAATCATACCGAACACAATCATGCGATCAAAAAATATTATCAAGCAGGAATTTATGCGAGATTATCTTCGGATCAGGAAGAGAAAAAAAACGAATCCATAGAAGGACAAATAGAAATCGCAAAGAAATTTGTAGAAGATTGGAATCAAAGTCATACTGACCAGATAGAGATAGTAGATTGTTTTATTGATTTAGGAAAGACCGGAACGAATTTTCATCGGGAGGCATTTGGGCGATTGATGCAAGAGATTCGTTTGGGAGAGATAAATTGTGTGATAGTAAAAGATGTATCCCGATTCGGAAGAAACTACCTAGAAGCAGGGAATTATATCGAAAAGATATTTCCTTTCTTAGGCGTTCGCTTTATTGCCATATCAGATGGATATGATACTGGGGTAGAGGGAAATGATACGAAAAAGATGGCTTTGGAAATCAAAAATCTGATTCATGATAGGTATGCCAAGGACTTCTCGAAAAAGGCAAAAATCGGGTTAAAACAGAGGAGAGAAGAAGGTTCTTATGTAGGAGGACCTGCGCCTTATGGTTATCTTAGTATATGGGAAGGACGAAGAAGGAAACTGATACCAGATGAAAACACCGCAGATGTCGTGCGCTATATCTATGAACAATTCCTGAAAACGGAATGTTATACCACAGTGACACACGATTTAAACAAACAAAACATCAATCCGCCTACAGTTTATAAAAAGACAAAAGAAGTCTACTGTCCGCCGAATGAAGTTTATAATTATAAAGGCTGGGAGAAAGGGAGTGTAGAACGGATTTTAAAAAGTGAAACGTATATCGGAAAGTTAGTACAGGGAAAGAGCACGATTACCGCACGGGACGAGAAGAATCGGATTCAAAAAGATTCGCAGGAATGGGTGATAACAGAACATGCGCATGAAGGATTAATTGATAGAGAGATATTTGAAAAGGCAGCAGAAATTCATCAAAGGATTCAGAAAGAAACAGAGAAAAAGAAATCGCATATCGAAGGCTATCCTATCGAGGAAAATATGTTTGACGATGTTCTTTATTGTGGGGTATGTGGACGAAAAATGACAAGAAGCAGTCATGTAAAATATGGCATGGATGGCACAAAAATAAGAAAGGAAGGATATTTTTGCTGGAATTCTACCTCCATGAAGACGAAAGATTGTCCAAATTCTAATCATATTTCTAAAAGAAAACTGATGGATATTCTGTTTGTTTTGATAGAAAAAGAATTTTCTATGAATTTGGGAAAACAAAAAATTTACCTAGAAAAAGGGAGAGAATATATTCAGCAGGCAAAGTTAAAACTAGAACAGGAGCGTCAGTTGGTGGAACATAAGCTTGCTGCCTTAAAAGAAGAAGAGAGTGAAACATATCTAAACTATCGTATGGGGGTTCTTTCCCAGAAAGAATATGTAAGTTATAAAATGAAAAAAGAAGAACAACTTCAGGAACTGGAAACAAAGAAATTAGACTTGACCAAGAGGCAAAAGAAATTCCAAAGAGATAGTGAGGAATATGAAAAAGTGGTTCGTTCTCTCTTAAAGTGGAAGCAGGAAAAAGAACTGACCAAAGAACTGATAGAAACACTGATAGAAAAAATTTATCTTTATCCTGATAAACGAGTAGAAGTGGTATTTTCTTATACGAATCCTCTGATAAAAAGGGGAACGGAAATATGATAGAACAACAACTTGCGATCTATTTACGTCTGTCACAAGAGGATAAACAAAAAGAAGAACAGGAAGAAAGTAATAGTATTTCCAACCAAAGAAAGCTGATACTGGAATTTATACATGGGAAACCAGAGTTTTCGGGATATCACATACAAGAATTTTGTGATGATGGCTATTCTGGAACAAATAGGAATAGACCTGATATGCAAAAACTTTTGGAAGAAATAAAAAAGAACCGAATTTCTTGTATTATCGTGAAGGATATGTCACGGTTTTCGAGAGATTATATCGAACTAGGAACCTATTTGAATCAGATATTTCCTTTTATGGGGATTCGGTTTTTATCGATCAATGATCATTATGACAGCCAGGAACATGAGGGAAGTACGATAGAGATAGATACCGCTTTTCAGACCTTACTTTATGACTTATATTCAAAAGATATTTCTATGAAAATGAAGGCATCTTTTCAAACTAAATGTGAAAAAGGAGAGTATGTATTCGGACAGATACCGTTGGGATATGAAAAGAGTAAGGAAAGAAAGAATGAAATTATTGTGAATGAAAGAGAAGCAAAGATTGTCCGTTTTATCTTTGCTCTGGCGTCAAATGGAACAAGCAGTACCCAGATAGCAAGAAAACTTTATGAAGAAAAAATTCCTACTGCTATGCAGATACGTCACCCAGAAAGGGAAATGAAAAAAAATTTGACTTGGGACGCCAATATGGTCAGGAGAATTTTGAATCATCGTTTTTATTTGGGAGAGATGGTTTATGGAAAGAGTAAAAGAGAACGTGTAGGGAGTAAGAAAGGGATTGCCGTTCCGAAACAAGAATGGAATATTATTTCCAATCATCATGAACCGTTAGTGACACCAGAAGTATTTGCACAAGTTTCTTCTTTTCGACCAGAAAAGTCTACCAAACGAAAAGGAAAAAAACATCCTCTCATCGGAAAAATCTTTTGTGGAGGGTGTGGTTATTCCTTGAATTATAAGAAAACATCAAATGGTAAGAAACCTCGTTATTTTTGGTGCAGAAAACATGCGATTCTTCAGATAGCAGATTGTTGTACCTATTTTAATGCAGCGATTTTGGAAGAAATGGTACTGTTAATGTTAAACCAAGAATTGATAAAGCGTGGTAATATAGAAAAAGAAGAGAAAACTTTAGAAGAGTATCAAAAAACACAACAGAAAGTCTTAAAAAAACGGAAGGAAGAAAAGAAAAAGCAGGATAGCCATGTATGGGAAGAAAGGAAGAAACTTTATGAAAGTTATCGACTAGGAGAAATGACGGCAGAAGAATATCGAAACCGAGCAGATGAGCTGAAAGAAAACATTACTTTTTTGGAAGAAGATATACAGGAAACAGAGAAAGAATATGAACAAAAAAAAGAAGAATATCATCAAAAAAAGCAAGATATGAAACAAATAATTCGTTTTTTACCTATGAAAGAACTGACAGAGGAAATGGTAGATGTTTTTATAAAACAAATAAATGTTTATAAGGGAAAACGAGTGGAGATAGAATGGAATTTTAGGGAGAATCGTGATAGTCTGCCAGAATGATTAGTGAAGGGAATAAGGATATGGAAAGAACTAAAATATCCAGGAATAGCGAAAATTGAAAAATTAGTAGGAGAATACAATATATGGGAATGAAATAAAAGTCCTTAGAAAGTACTTTGTGCGTTATTTTATTTTTTTCATAAAGTTGTAAAGTGATATAAAATTACTAAAAACTAATTTTCTATGGAAAGTAAAACATGGCTTTAGAATACAAAATCAAATAAAATTGTTAATAAAATATTCATAAATTTATGTTATCATTCAGATAATAGGAAGGGGGAAGATATAGAAAATGACAATTTATTTAGATAATTGTTGTTATAATAGACCATTTGATGATCAAACACAAGAAAGAATCCACTTGGAAAGTGAAGCAATCTTAACAATTTTTCAACGAGGGCAAGAAGGAATATATAAAATAGTGGGAAGCAGTATACTAGAATTGGAAATGGAGCGTATGAAGGATGTAGTGAAAAAACAGAGAGTAAAAGATTTGTATAAAGTAGCAGTTATACATGTATACTATACAGAAGAAATAAAAAAGCGTTCACAAGAAATTATGAAATTATCAAAAATCCGAACATTTGATAGCTTGCATCTTGCAGCGGCGGAAGAAGTGAAGGCAGATGTAATGTTAACAACGGATGATAAGTTAGAAAGAATGGCTGAAAAATTAGAATTAAAAGTAAGGGTAATGAATCCATTAAAATTTGCGTGGGAGGTGATTTAGATGTTGAATGTTAATTTAAATAATCCATTAGAAATTAGAATGGCTGGGATGAAAGCGCTTAGAGATGCGTTAGGACCTGTGGGTATGGTTCGGTTTATTCAGCAATATGACATAGGATATGGAGATTATACAAAAGAAAAACAAAGCGAGCCAGACGAAGATTTTAATGAGATCGATGCTTTACTAAGAATGTAAAAGAATTATTTTATAAATGACATCGCTATAGGATGTGGCAGAAATTTGTGATGCCCTCGGAACAGATATGACAACTGTTTTTCGGATGTGTATGAAACAGATAAAGATAGCAAGAGGGCTTCCTTTTTCGACTAGACTTCCTGAAAGTATTGTGACAAGAGCTAAGGCAATAGAGGCATTTGAAGAAATGCGTAATTATGCCAGCAGAGATGATGGAGATTTTAAGTAAATAATAAGTAATGAAATTTTCATCCAGAATAATGAGAGCTTGGACAAAAGAATAGAAAGGGGAATGAAGCATCGATCTTAATGGGTCGGTGGTATTTTAGTTTTGTATGATAAATAGTAATAGGAATGTTATGCAAACTAAATATGTCATACCAATATAAGGTAGGAGGTTTTTAACACAATCCGTTGTTCATGTAAAATCTTAAACGTATAAAAAATCTACTACATACCAGATGCAGCTATAACAGAGCATATCTTTATTATAAAGGGTGAGGAAATCACTTGACATTAATTTCTCATTATCTCTATGAAGCTCTGCAGTTTTTAAAAATTTTATCTCAAAAAAGTTTCCAAAAGTTTACCACAATCACTTGACATTAAGAGGATATGGGAGATTAGATATTTATAATACCTTTGAAATTATGAGAAGAACAATAT
>CANRVK010000167.1 GCA_947643285.1 uncultured Eubacteriaceae bacterium | reverse complement strand
CGGAGCGAAAGCGCGGCTTCGGTGGAATACTTCCTTGCCGCAGCGTCCCCCTTTTGACTTTCACAATTAATAATAAAAACATTGGCACTCTCTATGCCTAAAAACCTTATCACCCTCTTTATTTATATATAATATGAGCTATTCCATTTACTATTTTATCAAACTCATATTTATCTATATACTCATTATTGTTAATAATAATATCCGCTATTTCTTTTACATGATCCGCACCATGCTTTAATTTAAAAAGGTCTTTTTCCTTAACCTTCTTTAACATTTCTTCAAAAGATATTCCTTCTTTTCCTTCCATTTGTAATTTCGTATTAACTTTCTCCATCTCACGTTTTGCTCTTACTTCAATAGGAGCTTCAATATAAATATTTAGCATTTTAGCTCCTAATTCTCTTTTTAAAAATACACCTAGCTCTGCTCTATATAAGCTTTCAATAGAAGCATATTTTTCCTCATTTTCTTGCAGCTTAGAAATTAAACGAAATAAAAATTCTTTAAAAACTTCTTCTGTATTCTTAGCATATAATTCAATAAAATGTTCATCTTTCATTCCATCAGAAATATTATATCCTCGTTCTTCCATCATCTCTTGTTCAATTTGAATAATTTTCATTCTTTTAATTCCAATGCTTTGTAAATATAGACCCGCCGATGTTTTCCCACACTCACTAAGTCCTCCTAAAGAAAACATTCCTTCTAAGTATTCTTTTTTTTCTTCATATTGCTGTACAGTAAATTCCATAATATCCCCCCTTTAATATTATCTAAGTAATTACTACTAAACTCTAAAAATTACATAAATTTATATTTCTTTTCCTGTTTTAACTTCTTTCTCCAACAATCCTATATACTTAACAATAATAGATATATCAAGATTTTTCAGAAACATATTTTTAGCAATTATAAATTTTTTTCTTCATATGAAAGCAGCAATTTATAAAAACTCCCAATTCATTTGTATCTACTAACTGTTCTTTAAACAACTTATTAATATATCCTCAGTAAGTAAGAAAACTGTGACATATCGAAAGTTCATATTTTTTATATCTATTTTTATCCATAGGAAATTCTTTCAGAACCTCTGCTACTTCCTCTTTCCATTCTGATGTTTGAAGACTCTCTAAAAATTGATATGCTTCTTGAGAGAGTTCCTTAAATTTTCCAAAGCTGTATATAACTTCTTTGCGGTATTCCTGATCTTCTGCATTTTGAAAAGCATAAATCAGCGCATGGGCGTCCCCCGGCTCTTGCCACATAAATTTCCATGTGGGCTTTATATCATATCCTGCCAATAACTCAGAGTAGAAATTTTCACACCATGTAAGGAAGTCTGGGCTGCCTTTAGGATACATGGGCATCATATCACCATTATAATCTATGTACACTACTCGCCCCCGTTGAGGTCCAGTCACAATCAAATAAGCAACATATGTCAGATCCATGTCGCACAGATGAATTGTTTTATCTTCCTGATCTCCTTCCCAATCACCGTCACCATACAATTCTTCCCATTCTTCCGCTTTTTGCTCAGGATCGAAATCTTCAAAAAATGTACCCGGACATGCACCGCCTCGCCCCACTTGGGTCAGATAATACACATACTCCACAGGAAGTTCAATGCCTGCCTGTTTCTCAAATTTTCTGATATCCGATAACTGAACTGTAGGACTAATTTTCCAATGATGGTAAGAAGAGGCATAGTAGTCTTTTTGACGCGCAGGAGTACGAGCAATTTCTTCAACCATAGCTTTAATTCTGTCACACTGTGCCAGTAATTTAGAATCATCAAGTTTGTACATCAAATATTTCCCCCTTATCTTAAGCGACCCTTCGTCTTCCCATGATTCTACAACACTCATTCCTTATAAAATGTTTCCCCATCTGCATAACATGTAGTAGCATTTAAAAATGTAATCGTCCAACCACCATAAATCTTGCTTCTATACTCCATGTCATTCACTTTTTCTACTTCGCTATACATAACTTCCCATTTTCCTTCATAAGAGAGATAATGAAACTGGCATTTAGACACTCCATCTTCTTCATACAAAATAATATAATTACCATTTTCAGATCGATATGTACCATAACCCCCTATACTATCCACATTATCCCCTGTTTGTTTTAAAGCCTCTACATTCTTGCTCTGTATCACCCCATCAACAACCCATGCTCCATCTCCATTTACATTATATCCATCTGATGTCGTAGTATTTAACAGACAATAACCGCTTTCATTAAAATAATAGCACTCTGCCACGCCATCTTTATTCCCATCAATCCACTGCCATGTATTTGTTGGATAGCTTCCATTATCCTCTTGCCACCACCAACCTGTATCATTCTTCTGCCAGCTCGCTGCAAACGCTGTACTGCTCATAGATAACGCCATAATCGCTGTCAATGCTATTGTTATCCCTTTTTTTTTCATTTTTTTCTCCTTCTCAAAATATGCCTTAAATAATAACAAATTCCTATCCCTTTTATTATAGCGATTATGACTTAAATATTCAATTCATTTTTTCCAAATATAAAATCAAAATACAACATCTCCCCATTATAATAATTTCCTTTTACACCTTAAACCGATACCCCACTCCCCATATCGTTTCAATATATTGTGGTTTTGCTGTATCAAATTCTATCTTTTCTCTTATTTTCTTTATATGAACTGTGACAGTCGCGATATCCCCTATCGATTCCATATCCCATATCTTATTAAATAACTCTTCTTTTGTAAACACATGGTTTGGATTCTGAGCCAAAAATGTCAACAGATCAAACTCTTTTGTAGTAAAACTCTTTTCCTCTCCATTGACATAAACCCTTCGAGCAGTTTTATCTATTTTAATTCCCCTTATTTCAATAATCTCATTCTCCTGTACATTGCTTCCAATCAATCTCTCATATCGAGCTAAATGCGCCTTCACCCTCGCAACTAATTCACTAGGGCTAAAAGGTTTTGTCATATAGTCATCTGCGCCCAAACCTAACCCTCGGATTTTATCAATATCATCTTTCTTAGCAGATACCAATAAAATAGGCGTATTTTTCATCTCTCTAACTCTCCGACATATTTCAAATCCATCTACATTAGGAAGCATTAAATCCAAAATAAACAGATCAAATTCTTCCCTAATCGCTCTTTCCAACCCTCTATCCCCTGTATTTTCAATCTCCACCTCAAATCCACTCAATTCTAAATAATCTTTCTCCAACTCCGCAATACTAATCTCATCTTCTACAATTAAAATTTTACTCATTGATACAATACCTTTTATCCCTTTCTTTTTTATTTCTATCCTTCCTTTTTACAAACAACCCCAAAATCAACTAACCTCTTTTATTTATTACCCTTTATAACTAATCACTCTCCCTTAAAAGTCCATATAAATACTAATTTTTACAAAAATCTCTTTTTTGTATTCTCACTAAACCTTCATAAATTATCGCAAGCCTCACTTTTCAAAAGTCGAAACAGCCAACCAACTAGCGGAGGCAAGGAAGTATTCCATAAGAAGCCCCTTGGAAGACGTCGGCACTTAATGAGCAGTTTCGCAAGAAGCGAAACCGCGAATTTAGTACCGTTACGTCTGGAACGGAGCGAGAGCGCGGCTTCGATGGAATACTTCCTTGCCGCAGCGTCCCCTTTTATCTCCCAAATAAATAAAACAATAACAATTCACTTCTTGCAAGCACCAATCATTCCTGATACTTTCGGAACACAAAACACATCACTGTACCTGTAGCTTCTTTACTTGTCGCCCATATCCTCCCACCATGATCTTCTATAATCTTTTTTACAATAGAAAGCCCTATTCCACTTCCTCCCTGTAAAGAATTTCTAGAAGCATCTGTACGATAAAAACGATCAAATATATATGGCAGATCCTTAATAGCAATCCCCTTTCCATTATCCTCAATTTCTACTTGTACAAAATCACCAGCATCTTTAATCCGAATATTAATAATCCCTTTCTTTTTATCTAAATATTTCACTGAATTGCCAATAATATTATTCACAACCTTCTTCAGTTGTTCTGCATCCGCAATAATAATAATATCCTCATCTGTATAGTTAAAATAAGTCAATTCAATATTTTTTTCCTCTAAATCTAACTTCATCTCCTCTACACAATCCCGAAAATATTGGTCTATATTAATTTTATTAAATGTATAAGGAATCCGATTAGTATCGATTTTAGAATAAAAAGTCAATTCTTCTATCAAATGGCTCATATCATTTGCTTTATTATAAATAGTACAAATATACTTATTCAACTTTTCTGGTGTATCTGCCACACCGTCCATAATCCCCTCTACATACCCTTTAATCGCAGTAATAGGAGTTTTCAAATCATGGGAAATATTACTAATTAATTCCTTATTATCTTTGTCATATTGCAATTTTTCTTCTGCTGTTTCTTTTAAACGCTTGCGCATAGTTTCAAAATCATTGCACAAATCTCCTATTTCATTATGACTGGTAGTTTCCAATGTAAAATCTAAATTTCCCTCACTGATATTATGCATCGCCTCATGTAATTGATTGAGAGGTTTCACAATGCTCTGATAGATCCAACCGACCAATATAATTCCCGTTGTTCCTAAAATTAATAACGTAGCTAACATAATTTCTCTAACTAAGCGTTCTATCTCTGGTAATACCTGTCCTAACTTTGTCACAATAAAAATACTGCCTTGTTTTACATCTGTTGTCCAAAAATCTATCTGTTTAATCAAATAAGGATTTTCCCCACTGATAAATACACAATTTTCGCTTCCTACATCATAATCTCCAAAATCAGGCAATTTATTATCCAGCTCTTCTAAACCAGTCCCACCGCCATTATAAACAATCTCATCTTCTTTGCGCACAATTAAAAAAGAATACTTCTTTTCTAATTGTTGATTCAAATTCTCTTGAAATTCTAATCTCTCTAACATTTCTGGTTCTGTTTGTGCAACTTTCACAGTATCTTTATATAATTTTTGTGTCAGTTTATCTAATAGCTGAGTAGAATCAGACAAACTATCATATCCCGGTTCATCGATTTCATAATATTTTTCCATCAATTTAAACTGATATTTACTAAGCCCATATCCACTCGCAAGACTCAAACACACTGGCACTATAATTATCACAACAAACGAGATAATCAACTGTGTTCTTATTTTCATAATTTTCCGCTCCATTATCTTATTCTATAAAAATTTTCAAATACATTTGTCTAACTTATTCTAAAATTTCATGTTTTCTTTCACTTTATTTTTTCTATTATAACATATCCACTATAAGGTTTCATATTAAGAAATAAATATTTTTATAAATTTTCTATAAAGCCTTCCCATTTAAAAGCATTTCTATCTCTAATGGAAAAAATATCAAATTCTAAAAAAAGGCTATCACATTCTACAATCTCTATAAAATAATTTAAAATCAATCTTCAAACCCTTAATTATTTCATAGAAAAACTGTCTTGTGATAACCTTTATTATCTTTTTAGAAAAGAATTACTACAAATATTGCAAATAAAATAATGTAAGCCAAACTATATTATAACTTTTTAACTTATTACTTTTTATAGATATTTTTTTAATGTATCCACTTTATCTAATTTTTCCCAAGGCAGATTCAAATCATTTCTTCCAAAATGTCCATAAGCTGCTGTCTGCTTATAAATCGGTCTGCGCAGATCTAACATCTTAATGATGCCAGCCGGGCGTAAATCAAAGTTTTCTCTGATAATATCCACTAATTTCTCATCTGAAACCTTACCTGTTCCAAAAGTATCTACCATAACAGAAGTAGGATGAGCTACACCAATCGCATAAGAAACTTGTATTTCACATCTATCCGCTAAACCTGCAGCTACAATATTCTTCGCTACATAGCGAGCTGCATAAGAAGCAGAGCGATCCACTTTTGTGCAGTCCTTTCCAGAAAAAGCACCGCCGCCATGACGTGCATATCCGCCATAAGTATCCACAATAATCTTTCTTCCTGTTAAACCGCTATCCCCATTTGGTCCTCCAATTACAAACCTTCCGGTAGGATTAATAAAATATTTTGTTTCTTCATCGATCAATTCTTTTGGCAAAATCTCATCAAATACATATTTTTTAATATCCGCATGAATCTGTTCCTGACTCACATCTGGATTATGTTGGGTAGATAATACTACCGCATCTAAATGAATGGGTTTTCCATTTTCATCATATTCCACTGTGACTTGTGTTTTTCCATCTGGACGCAAATACTTTAATGTACCATCTTTTCTCACTTTTGTTAATTGTCTTGCCAATTTATGTGCTAATGCAATAGGATAAGGCATATACTCTTCTGTTTCATTTGTCGCATAGCCAAACATCATACCTTGATCCCCTGCTCCAATAGCTTCTAATTGCTCATCTGTCATCTTATTTTCTTTTGCTTCTAACGCTTTGTCCACACCTAAAGCAATATCCGCAGATTGTTCATCAATCGCAGTTAAAACAGCACAAGTATTTCCATCAAAACCATACTCAGAACAATCATAGCCGATTTCTTTCACGGTATCACGCACGACTTTTTGAATATCCACATATGCTTTTGTAGTGATTTCCCCCATCACCATAACAAATCCTGTATTGGTACAAGTTTCACAAGCTACTCTGCTCATTGGATCTTGCTCTAATAAAGCGTCCAAAATCGCATCTGAAATTTGATCACACATTTTGTCGGGATGTCCTTCTGTCACAGATTCAGAAGTAAATAATCTTTTTTCCATTTCATTTCCTCCTTAGATTACCTAGCTTTTAAAAAGAGTGTCATTTATTATCACATAAAAAAAAGTCCATCAAATGGACTCGATATTCTATCAAATCCACTTATTGTTCGATTTCTCGCTCAGGTTGGCACCTTCCTAATAAAACTGGGGTTGCCGTGACTTCATAGATCCTTTGTATCTCCGCCACTCTGAATAAGGGAATATAACGCTATATGAACTTTTCTTACTTCTCTACAATATAATATTTTTTCCTATCCGTCAAGTACTATTTTAATTTTTCAGTACAAACTGTTACTATTAGACTAGCTGAAAAATCAAAAGGGGGGCGCTCCGGCAAGCACCTATTCCAACGAAGCCGCGCTCTCGCTCCGTTCCAGACGTAGTGGTACTAAATTCTCAGTTTCGCTTCTTGCGAAACTGCTCATTAAGTACCAACGTCTTCCAAGGGGCTT
>CANRVK010000166.1 GCA_947643285.1 uncultured Eubacteriaceae bacterium | reverse complement strand
GTGCCGACGTCTTCCAAGGGGCTTCTTATGGAATACGTCCTTGCCTTCGCTAGTTGGTTGGATATTCTAATCTGTGGAAGGCGAATTTCACGATAGCAATAAAAGGAAAGG
Organism: uncultured Eubacteriaceae bacterium; assembly: GCA_947643285.1. GTDB lineage: Bacteria > Bacillota > Clostridia > Lachnospirales > Lachnospiraceae > MGBC136627. Next base: position 7,131 of record CANRVK010000166.1, on the reverse strand, counting down.
ACGTTATAAAAAATTGATTGCAAAATAGTCAGTAAAATCTTAAAATATAATTGGGAAAATATGTAAATTATTCTGATACAAAGTAAGCAATAGAAAAAAAACATATAGAATAAAGTGGAGGTGCTAAGATGAGAGAGTTAAATATTGACTTGAATAAGTATTGTTGGAGTAAGTTGGACTTTTCACATGTTACAGATAAAACAAAACTGTTTTTGTACGATAAGCCTATGGAGTATACAGAGGCTGAATTTAGAAAGATAGAAGATTTACAATATGGTTATTCTATTATATATGAGAATGAAGGGACTATTATTTTGATAGGTCGTTCTACTGAGGAAAATGAAGGAACTGATATGCAGATTAGTTTATTCTATAGAAATAATTGGAAGAAATTGAATTCCCTATTTAAGACAAATGTAATATTGTTTCAAGGTCTTCCTATGTCATACAAGTATACCCCATTAACAATGTAGTTGAGGTAAAAAATATGATACTTATAGAACGTTCTAAGTATAACAGTTTTGTTCCTATTGAATTAAGTCTTGGCTCAAATAGTCCTATAATAAAAAGTTAAGCTATATTAGATACAGGGTGTAGTGTGACAACAGTTCCTATTAGTAAACTTTCAGCTTGTTATGTTTCTAATAATACAATAAAAGATATGATAAATATGCTTACTAAGGATTATGCAAATTATATGGTTAGAAGCAATATAGCTTCGGGTGGTAGTATTAATAGTATACGAATGGTACTTGATAAAGCTATTATTGGAGGAGAAACTTTTCATGACTTCTATATTCATCTATCATTAATAACAGAACAAGTACCTATTCTACTTGGTTGGGATTTTATTTCATCACATTCAAACTTATTTCATAGTCGAGACGGCGGAAAACTGATGGAATTTGATAAGGATTTATATTATAGTTTAGATATTCACAATAATAGCATAAGAGGTGATATTTTCTATTCTAATCTTATGAGTTAGAACTATCTTGCTTTAGCCTATATTACAAACTAGCGTAGGAAGGGTTGCCTATTCTAAAAGAAGCCCCTTGGAAGACGCCTGCCCGTTAATAAGCAAACCCGCAAGAAGCGGGATTTGCGAATTTAGTGTCTGCGTAGTCTTACACGGAGCGAAAGCGCGGCTTCGTTGGAATAGGCAACCCTTCCTACGCGAACCTCCATTAAAAGTGTTTCACAAGATTCGGTTCTGTTTGAGATATGGAATTTTATTTATAAAAATTATGAAATGATACGAGGTTTTGTAATACTTTCTTATATAGTTTTCATATGATGAATAGAATAAAAATAGTAAGGAATATTTATGATTATTCATGTAGTGAAACCGGGAGAAACTTTAAGCCAGATCGCAAGGGAATATGGAGTTTCTGTAGAGAGTATCGTAGAAAATAATCGTTTGCTTTACTCGGAGAGTCTAGTAGTAGGTCAGACTATTGTAATTATTTTAGAAAACGAAGAAGAAACTCCAAAACCATGGGGAGATATTTGGGTGAATGGATATGCTTATCCTTATATCAATACAAATACTTTAACACAGGTTCTGCCATCTCTCACTTATCTAACTATTTTTGGATATGGCTTTACAACAGAGGGAAACCTTATTAAGCCTGATGAAGAAAAGGAAAGATATTTAATCAAACGTGCCTATGAAGAGAATACGATTCCTATATTTTTACTTTCTGCTTTATCAGAAGATGGGACGTTTAGCAGTGAAAAAGCGAGTTTATTATTCCAAGATCCAGATTTACAGGAGATAGTTTTACAAAATATCATAATAGAAATGCAAGAAAAAGGATACCAGAAGATAGATTTAGATTTTGAATTTATTCCTCCAGAAGATAATGAAAATTATTTTAGATTTATTGAGAAAACAGTTCAAATGTTACATCCATATGGATTTTTGGTACATGTGGATTTAGCTCCAAAAACATCGGATACTCAACAGGGACTTTTATATGAGGCACATGACTATAGAAGAATTGGGGAAATCGCAGATACCGTGTTAATCATGACTTATGAGTGGGGCTATACTTATGGACCTCCGATGGCTGTTGCTCCAATTAATAAAGTAGAAGAAGTAGTAAGATATGCAGTAGAAAGAATTGATTACAGAAAGATTTTTATGGGAATTCCTAATTATGGATATGATTGGGCGCTGCCATTTGTACGAGGAGAAACAAAGGCAGATACCATTGGAAATGAAGAAGCAGTCGCACTGGCTAGGAGAGTGGGAGCAGAGATTTTATTTGATACAACCGCAATGAGTCCTTATTTTTATTATACAGATGCTTATAATATACAACATATTGTTTGGTTTGAGGATGCTAGAAGTATTTATGCCAAATTATCTTTAATAGCAAAGTATAGATTATTAGGAGCTGGATATTGGAATTTAATGCGCCCCTTCACACAGAATTGGCTGGTGTTAAATGGTTTATATGATGTGATAAAAGCATAGAGCGATAAATCTATATTAAAGATTTATTTTCAATATTGCTAAAGGAAAAAAATCTAACTGGTATGGAGAAAGGCTACAAACTAGCATAGGAAGGGATACTATTCCAAAAGAAGCCCCTTGGAAGACGTTGGTACTTAATAAGCAAGCCCGCAAGAAGCGGGATTTGCGAATTTAGTACCGCTACGTCTGGAACGGAGCGAGAGCGCGGCTTCGTTGGAATAGTATCCCTTCCTATGCGCCCCTTCGTCTAAAATGTTTTCTCTATAATAAAATATAATAAAAAAAGCTGCTGTGAAGATATTCATCACAACAGCCTTTTTTATAAAAATGAAGCTTTCCTTATTTTGCAGTAGTAATGCTAGAAATAATTTCATCAATAGTAGATTGATAAGTAGAAGGATAAGAAATAAGCATAGTTGCCATATAATTTCCTTCTTTTACTAAATAATAATCTTGAATTGCTGCGCCGCCGCTAAAAGTAGTAGACATAAAAGTGAAGGTACGACCTGCCAACTCTTTTGTTGTTGGATCAGACAATACATAGTCAGAACCTGCGCTGGTGAGTTGTTCTTTTAAGATATCTAAATATTCTTCTGCTTTAATATTTTTTCCAGCCGTGGTTTTTGCTGTATTCTCATAGATTAATTGAATAGAAGACATACCATCTGGCAAAATTACCATACAGTCATAAATATTTGCATATTTGCTTAAATTCTCCTCATCTCCACCATTAATATATGTGCTTTCGAGAGTTCCTATTACGTTGCTCATTTCATCTTTTGTCATAATACGAGAATCTTCCGGAACTGTCATCTTAAAATTCAGCCATTCATTTGTAAATACATTAGAATCCCATACCCCTGTTTTTGCTGATTCTGCCCCACAACCAACTAACAAAAATGTTATGCACAGAATAGCGGTTATCATTGTGCAAAGTCTTTTTTTCATAATTTTCTCCCTTTCAAATATGTATTGGTTTTATATCTTAAAACCTTGTTTTATTGTAACTCTAAACAGAAAAAATTTCAAATAGAATTTTTATTTTCGTTGCAATTAAATTATTTTTAAGGTATTCTATATAAGTAAAAACATGTCTATTATGCGGTTTTTCGCTGATTATAGGAAAAAAGACCTAAAATGACATAATAAAGCTTTAGAGAAAGGAAGTAGATATTTGTGGCACAATATACACCAATGATGCAGCAATATTTAGATACAAAAGCTCAATATAAAGATTGTATATTATTTTATCGGCTAGGGGATTTTTATGAGATGTTTTTTGAAGATGCCATCACTGCATCCAGAGAGCTAGAAATTACATTGACAGGAAAAAATTGCGGACAAGAAGATAGAGCGCCTATGTGTGGGATTCCCTATCATGCAGTAGAAGGATATCTCAATCGTTTAGTAAAAAAAGGATATAAGGTCGCTATCTGTGAGCAGGTAGAAGACCCAAAAGAAACAAAGGGAATTGTAAAACGAGAAGTGATTCGAGTCGTGACACCCGGAACAAATCTGAATGTTTCTGCATTAGAAGAAAATAAAAATAATTATCTCATGTGTATTGTTTATTTAGATGATACCTATGGAGTTTCTATTGTAGATATTTCTACGGGAGATTATTATATGACAGAGGTGAATTCTCTTCGGACTCTGTTAGATGAGATCTATAAATTTTCTCCTTCTGAAATCATCTGTAATGATGCTTTTTATGTCAGTGGTGTCGATATAGAAGATATTAAAAACCGTTTTTCTATCGCGATATCTTCTTTAGAGGCTTGGTATTTTGATGATAGTTCCTGTAAAAGAGTATTAAAAGAACATTTTAAAACAATGACACTAGAAGAAATGGGCTTAGCCCATTATGAAAGCGGTATTATTGCAGCAGGTTCTTTACTTCAATATCTTTATGAAACGCAGAAAAATGCCCTGCTCCATTTGACAAGTATTATTCCCTATTCCACGGGAAAATATATGATCATTGATACATCTACCAGAAGAAATCTAGAACTGGTAGAAACACTGCGGGAGAAACAAAAAAGGGGTTCTCTTCTTTGGGTATTGGATAAAACGAAAACAGCGATGGGAGCGAGGACATTAAGAAATTATATTGAACAGCCACTCATTTCCAAAAAAGAAATTATAAGAAGGCAAGATGCCATACAAGAGTTAAAGGATAATGTCATCACGAGAGAGGAAATCCGAGAATATCTTCATCCTATCTATGATCTAGAACGCCTTATAGGAAGAATCAGTTATAAAACGGCAAATCCTAGAGATTTCATTTCCTTTAAATCTTCTATTTCTATGATTCCCCCTATCAAATATTTATTATCTTCTTTTCAATCAGAACTCATAAAAGAAATCGAGCAAGATATGGATTCTCTAGAAGATTTAAAAACTTTGATAGAAAATGCGATTGTAGACGAACCACCTATAGGAGTAAAAGAAGGCGGAATCATCAAAGAGGGCTATAAAGAAGAGGTAGATAAACTGCGCCATGCAAAGACAGAAGGAAAAACATGGTTAGCAGAGTTAGAAGCCAGAGAAAGAGAACGTACAGGAATTAAAGGATTAAAAATTAAATTTAATCATGTTTTTGGCTATTATATAGAAATCAGCAATTCTTATAAAGGAGAAGTTCCAGAAGATTATATCAGAAGACAGACATTAGCAAATGCAGAACGCTATACCACACAGAAATTAAAAGAATTAGAAGAAATGATTTTGGGAGCGGAAGACAAACTATTTTCTCTCGAATATGAACTTTTTAATGAAATCAGAGATACCATTGCAAACGAAGTCATCCGAATTCAAAGTACAGCAAAAGCTATCGCTAAAATAGATGTCTTTTCTTCCTTTGCTTACCTCGCAGACCATAATAATTATGTAAAACCAAAAATCAATGAAAAAGGAATTCTCGACATAAAAAATGGCAGACATCCTGTGATAGAACAGATGATACCAAATGAAATGTTTGTGTCAAATGATACTTATTTAGATAATCATAACAACCGCATTTCCATCATCACAGGTCCTAATATGGCAGGAAAATCCACTTATATGCGTCAAGTAGCACTTATTACATTAATGGCTCAAATCGGCTCTTTTGTGCCAGCTTTATCTGCAAACATCGGCATCTGTGACAGGATATTCACCAGAGTAGGTGCTTCTGATGATTTAGCATCTGGTCAGAGCACTTTTATGGTAGAAATGACAGAAGTAGCAAATATTTTAAAAAATGCAACACCAAACAGTTTATTAATATTAGATGAAATCGGAAGAGGAACAAGTACTTTTGATGGATTAAGTATTGCATGGGCTGTGGTAGAATATATCAGTAATCCCAAATATTTAGGGGCGAAGACATTATTTGCCACACATTATCATGAACTGACTGAATTAGAAGGCGCATTGACAGGAGTAAATAATTATTGTATCGCAGTAAAAGAACAGGGAGAAGATATTGTATTCTTGAGAAAAATCGTAAAAGGCGGAGCAGATAAAAGTTATGGTATACAGGTGGCAAAACTCGCAGGCGTGCCAGATATCGTGATCAGCCGTGCCAAAGAGTTGGTAGAAGAATTAAGTGATGCAGATATCACGATGAAAACAAAAAATATTGTCAATGGAACAAAAGTCGCTTTTAACAATAAGAAAAAAGTGCAAAAATTAGATGATGTGGATATCGCCCAAATGTCATTATTAGATACCGTAAAAGATGATGATATACTAAAAGAACTAAAAGAATTAGATTTAGGAAATTTAACTCCTATTGAAGCACTAAATACATTATATCAATTACAAAATAAATTGAAAAACCGTTGGTAAAAGCCAAAACCTTTACCAAAAGCAGCCATTCATAACAAACCAACTCATACATAAAATCGGTATATTGTTTTAAAAGAATAGGAGAAAAAGCTATGTCAAATATTCAACTTTTAGATCAGAATACCATCAATCAGATAGCAGCAGGTGAAGTGATAGAAAGACCAGCCTCTGTGGTAAAAGAATTGATGGAAAACGCCATTGACGCAAAAGCCACTGCGATTACCGTAGAGATTAAAGAAGGAGGCATTTCCTTTATTCGCATCACAGACAATGGCTCAGGAATGGAAAAAGAGGAAGTCCCTCTGGCTTTTTTGCGCCACGCTACCAGTAAAATACGAACAGTACAAGATTTAATCTCTGTTTCTTCCTTGGGCTTTCGAGGAGAAGCTCTATCCAGCATCGCCGCAATCGCTCAAGTAGAACTCATTTCTAAAGTGCCAGATTCCTTAAATGGAACAAGATATCGCATAGAAGGCGGGGAAGAAAAAGAATTAGAAGAAGTCGGCGCTCCAGATGGCACAACCTTTTTAGTGCATAATCTATTTTACAACACACCAGCGAGAAAAAAATTTCTAAAAAGCCCTCAAACAGAAGCGGGATATATTGCAGATATCGTAGAACGAATCGCCCTATCACACCCAGATATCTCGATTCGTTTTATTCAGAACAATCAAAATAAATTATATACCAGCGGAAACAACCGTTTAAAGGATATCGTCTATGCCGTATATGGAAGAGACATCACTTCTAATTTATTAGAAATAAATGCGAAAAATCCGTCTATTTCTATCACAGGATTTATTGGAAAACCATTAATT
>CANRVK010000165.1 GCA_947643285.1 uncultured Eubacteriaceae bacterium | reverse complement strand
CTGGAACGGAGCGAGAGCGCGGCTTCGTTGGAATACTTCCTTGCCGGAGCGTTCCTCTTTGACTTTCAGGTAGATATTTATATTGTCACCTTGTTTTTTTATTATATTTTAAAAGAAAGATAAAATAAGGTGCGCCAAAGATGGAAGTGATGACTCCTACTGGTATTTCAGAAGGAGAGGCGATGGTTCTCGCGAGAGTATCACAAATTAACATAAAAATAGCGCCTGCTATCGCACAGAGTGGGAGAAGAAAGCGGTGGGAAGAACCTCTTAAAATTCGGATGCAGTGAGGAATGATAAGACCTACAAAACCGATGATCCCACTGACACAAACACATGCACCTACTAAAAGAGAGGAAATAACAATCACGATTTTTTTGACCATTTTGGTATCTACACCTAAACTCTGTGCGGTTTCTTCACCTAGAGATATCATATCAAGTGCTTTAGAAAATAAACATAAAATACATATTCCAAGGATAGAGAAAAGAAACAGAAATTGAACTTTACTCCAAGTAGCGGAAGAAAAACTTCCTAATGTCCATAAATAAACTTTTTCTATTTTATCTCTATTAAGACTCATGAGGAGTGAAATGAGTGCAGATAACATAGAGTTAATCGCAGTTCCTGTGAGCAAAAGGCTGGTGATAGAAACTTGATGGTTGGTACAAGAAATCTGATAGACAAAAAGGATTGTTATCAGCGCACCTATAAATGCGAAAATTCCAATGACGCCTAACCCTAAAAAAGAGATTTGAATTCCACTTAAAATAGCAAATGTTGCTCCTAAAGCAGCTCCGGAAGAGATGCCCAGAATATGAGGATCAGCCAGAGGATTACGAAATAGTCCTTGAAAACATGCTCCTACTACTGCTAGACTGCCTCCTGTTAAGACAGATAGAAATATTCGAGGCATACGAACTTTCCAGACAATGGTTTCATAGACATCGGATATTTGAGATATATCTAAATAGGAGCGAAGGAATGGAATACGCGATAAGAGAATCAATAAACTGTCTTTTATACTCAAATCAGCAGAACCTATAGAAGCTGATAGGAGAATCAAAAAGAGTAAAAGTATAAAAAAAACAGTTATTTGAATAGGAAAACTAAATTTTTTTTTCATGATAAATCAGCAAGAAAACTATATATTTTCCGATATGTGGGGGAGATATGTCATATGGTTATATTCTGGTTTTCCCGTTTACTCCTTTTTAAATAAATTATGCCTGCATATTGTTTTGAAATCCCTGCAGGTTGGGATAATGTTATTGAATATCTAATTGATAAAATGTAATTCTATCTTTATTATAAGAGTACCATACTAATTTTCCATTACTTACTACTGGTGTACATTCCGATAATTCTGCTTCTATATTTTGTATATTCCCCACTCTTCTTCCATTGCGGTCAAGCATCACATAATCCACACCATTATCTGGATTATTCCATAAAAGTATAAAAGAATTATCGTTAATCTTTACAAGATATGGCTTCATAATGGAGGTATCATATGGATTTTCTTTTGTATAATTGGTAATCCATATAAATTTTGTACCTGACTCTGAAAAGTCATCTTTATCTGTTACCGTAATATATACATTTTGTACAGATGTATTACTTGTTTGGTCTGTTGATAAACCTGCTGTAATGTAAGAAGTATCAGAAACTGCCAGACCACCTATCTTAGCATTTGTTTGATTATCTCCTACTTTTCCTGCATATTGAATTGTTTCTACATTGTTTATAGCATCTCGATAATATTTGCTGCTTCCTGAAAATTCAGCTTCTAAATCATAACATACCAGAACAGCAGCGCGTGGATAAGCATCTCCCTGGTCTAAAGTAACTATTTTGCCATCATCAGAAGTAATATATTGATCAAAAGAGTGTGATACATACCCTGTTGATATATTAAATACTTCATATTCGGTATACATTGTATCTTCTAATACTTCCATAGAAGAAATATCTACTTCAAATGACATATTTGCCTGATGGTTTAATCCATCTTCGCTGGTATACATGGTATGACATGTTCTGATATAAAGAGTGTCATCCTGTTCTACACATCTTACTGAACCATGTCTAAATGGTATAGTTGTATTTGCACCATATATAGATGCACTATCTATTCGATTCCAATTTTTATCATATTTTATAACTCTTATTACTTCACCTAAATCAGATTCATTTGAATTTTGTTGACCGCTAATCACAAAGTAGTTATCTTCTGTAGCATATACACCACCGAATATTGGCAATTCCTGATCGATTAATTTGTAGTTAATTCTTTTAAAATCTTCTGTATAAGTTTCTACAATAAGTACACGATCTGCATACTCTAGTTCTGATGAAATAGTTGCTTTTTGTACTCTTACAAAAGTTCCATCTCTTTGCAGAAAAAGATTAGATGTGACACATGAGCCATAAGTGGATTTAGAGATATTTAAAAAGTTATCAGAACTCTTGATTTTATACTCTTGTTCTTGAGTTTTGACTACTTTTCGTATTTTTCCATCTTTCACATCTGAATCCTTAATCGTATTGTCTACAATAATCATATTTGTTGCTGTTTCAACATAATTATCTGACATTCCTTGTTTAGAAGAGGAGTAAATGATACCATTTCCATTAATATAATATGTATATATTATTTTTTCTCCATATTCGTTTTCTATATATTCTTTTACATTTTGTGTTGCCATTTTCCCTGATTCAAGCAAATAATATTTTTTACCATCTGTATCTGTAAAAAAGCCTGTTCGCATTTTTCCTGAGTTATTATCTAAATAATACCATTCTTGATCTTTATCCTGAAACCAACCTGTTTGCATATAACCTGATGTGTCAAAATGATACCAAGAACCATCTTTATCCTGAAACCATTTATTTGCCTGATAAGTTCCATTCGCATTTGCATACCACCAGCCTTTGTTATCTTGCTTCCAACCAGATGTTTGCTGAGCAGTTTGGCTTGCATGGCTTATTTCTAATTCATTTCCTCCCCAAAATAAGCCTCCTAAAATAATTGCACTTATTGCTAAATAATTCCGTTTTCTCATACAGATTCTCCTTTTCTGACTCTCTGAAAGTATTTTTGATTAAAACTAAAAGAGGAAATCTTTATAATTATATCATAAAAAGATTTTTTCTGACAGTTTCACTATAATAATTTCAGATCTTAATTCTATTAATTTTTAGATTAAAAGCTCCATTCAAACATCTTTTTAGTGATATTATTGTTATAAACTAATTACATTGGTTATAACATAAGAGGGTAATATTGTCAAATAGTAACTTTATGCTTCTGAGTTTTAAAAGATAGCAGATTTTTTATTTTATTTGTTATTGTGAAATTCGCTTTTCATAGATTAAACAGTCAACAGTCTAACGAAAGCAAAGTTTAGAATTAAATAGAAAAATCAATTCATAAATTCCCTAAATAAGTCGATAAAAGAAATATAGTTTTGTTATAGTGACAAATGCTGCTAGAGTGGTTCAAACATGGAGAGTAAAACTAATATCTACTGATACTAAAAGTAATACAATTACACCAACTATAAAAATTAAATACATCGCACCAAATACGCAATAATCCTATCTTAATTATAAGGAGGCTTTATGTATCCAATTAATCGAACTGATTACAAAATATCACCTACGTTATATAAAATCAATTTGGAAAAAAATGCATTCAATACTTTAATTGGTAATGAACCAAAACAAAATTATCTTCAACTTTCTTCTGAATCCAGAAAGTTTTCAAAGGAATATATAATGGCATTGGTAGATAAAAGTGCGAATGTTTCTGCTGCTGAATTGTCATTTTATTTAAATAATTATAATGATTCAAAAGCTATTTTAGATGCCATTAATTTTGGCACTGGAGTAGAAGCAGGTTATAATCCTGCCTTTAAAGAATATGGTACAATATCATTTCTTAAAGAAGGTATGGGAAGACAATTCGTTCCTATTTATGCAGTTCCTAAAATCCATACTAATTCATTAAAAAAACTTTATACCAGAAATAATAAATTAATACTCAATAATAAAAGTTATTATTGTTATACTGGAAGCAATGGCAAACAATATAGTTTAGCCATAAATGATGGTCATATTGGTTGGGCTCAATCAGAAGGTTTACTATCAGAACCTCCTATTAGTAGAGCAGAAGCAAAATCTGATTGGGAGATGCTAAACACAAGTGAAGTTTTACGTAAACTAGCACAAGGAAAAAAACCTAATATTCTTACAAGAGCAGAAACTTTAGCAGCATTAAATAGAGTAGGAATTACAGAAGGATACTTTGAAATTGATGCAGGAGCTGGTACACATAAATATATTTTACGAGAAGATGGTGGTATTTATAATGTGAAAGAAAAGGTTAAGTTCTTCAGTAATTATAATTGGTTAAAACAAGGATATAAAGAAGGAGATACATTTAAAATTTTTGGAAATGAATATAAAATTGACGAAAATGGTCATATAGATATTTCGGAAAATGATACCTTTACTTCTTCTGAAATAGAGTATCCAGTCAGAACAGGTTCTATAGACGCTTTATAGAGTTTCTGCCCTATGTCACATACCATTTTTCTAGTTTTTCTTATTATTGCTAAAAAGATATTTCTCAGAAATCTAATATATTATTTATTTCTAAACATACAAAATTATTAGAGAAAGAAGCTAAGATATTCAAGAAATTAAATAAAGTAAATTTTCAGAAAAGGCGCTTGAAGAAAAATCAAACGCCTTTTATTCCAATGAAATTATTCTGCTGGATGAAAGGTATCTGCTAAAATTTCTACTCCTTGTGCATTTCTGACACCTTGGCGATCTAATAAGTTATTATCTATTTCGTATACCTTTCCATTTTTGACGGCACTTAAGTCTTTATAATTTTCTGCCGTCATAAAAGAATCTTTTATTCCAGTCCCTACTATGATAATTTCAGGATCTAATTCTACTAATTTTTCTAATGAAAAGTTCCAGCCAGATATATCTTTGGCGATATTATTGCCGCCAGCTAAAGTGATTAATTCATGAATAAATGTGTCATTACCGGCTGTAAAATCCCCATATTCACCGAATCCCACTACATAGTAAACGCTAGGAGCTTCTTTTTCTTTTACACGTTCTTGTACAGCGGCGATTCTTTCTTTCATATCGGCAATCGTTTCAGCAGCTTTATCATTTTGATTTACAATAGCTCCAAGAGTTTCTATCATGGTATAAACGCCGTCCATTTTATGTTCTTCAAATAATATAACTACTTTAATTCCAATATCTTCTAATTGTCTTTTTGCTTCTTCGCTGAAATGAATAGAAGCAATCACAACATCTGGATTCAAGCTGATAATTTTTTCAACATCTGGTTGTGTCAATGTTCCAACTGATTCGATAGAAGAAACTTCTTCTGGATAGTCACAATATTCTGTTCTGCCGACTAACTTTTCTTGTGAATCTAATGCGAATACCATTTCTGTGATATTAGGACCTAAAGATACTACTTTTTCAGGTTCTTTTTCAAATGTGATTTCATATCCCATAGAATCTGTAATTGTTAAGGGGTATGCTGTCTGTGCGTCTGAGGGAGTATTTTCTTTTGTTGTCTGTTCTAAAGAACTGGTCTGAGTTTCTTGGGAAGAAGTTGTATTCTCTGTCTGCGTTGTTGTAACAGTTGTAGGCTGTTCGTTGTTGTTTCCGCAGGCAGATAATACAAAAATACTAAAAAACATAACAGTAATCCATTTTACTAATTTTTTCATAATTATCCTCCTTTTACATAAAAAATAGTGATTTAAAAAATAATTATAAATCAGAATTAGTTATAACATAGGAGGATAACATTGTCAAATAATAACTTCGTGAGTCAGTTGTGTGCCTGTTTCAAATTGGCGGGCATTTTCTAATGTAGTTAATGCGATTGTCTGCATAGCTTCTGTTGTGAAATAACCTTGATGGGAAGTGATCAGCACATTTGGAAAAGTCACCAGTCTTGCCAGTGTGTCATCATTTATGATATCATTTGACTTATCCTCATAAAAAATACCCTCTTCCTCTTCGTAGACATCTAACGCTACACCGCCTATTTTACCCGGTTCTTTTAGAGTTTCTAAGAGCGCTTTTGTGTCAATCAATGCTCCACGGGAAGTATTGATGATAAACACTCCATTTTTCATTTCTTGTATGGTTTTTTCATTGATGATATATTTTGTATCAGGAGTCAGAGGACAATGAAGAGTAATGACATCTGACTTTTTCATGAGTTCATCTAAAGGTACATAAGATACATTTAAGTCTTTTATTGGATAGGGATCATAGGCTAAAATATTCATTTCAAAACCTCTCAGAATTTTTATCATAGCCTGTCCTATTTTTCCTGTGCCAATGACACCGACTGTTTTATGAAATAAGTCTGTGCCCATCAGACCTTGAATATTCATATTAAATTCCCTTGTGCGGACATAGGCACGGTGGATATTACGATTGACAGCTAATAAAAGTCCCATGGAATACTCCGCAACTGCTTCTGGTGAGTATCCCGGAACATGTAGGACACGTATTCTATTTTTAGCAGCAACTAAGTCTACATTATTATGACCAGTACATCTTAAAAGAATAACTCGAACTCCCAATTCATAGAGTGTATCAATTACTTCTTTATCCGCCGTATCATTTACAAAAATACAAACGGCAGGAGAATTTTTAGCTAGTATAGCGGTTTCTAAGTTGAGAGAGCTTTCTACAAAGCGGATATTCATGCCATATTGCTGTTGTAAGGATTCAAACCATATCTTATCATAAGGTTTTGCGCTATAAAAAACAATTTTCATTTTTACCTCATTTCTGCACTGTTTTGTAGTGTATTAATATATATAAGAATAAGTTTGTTGTTACAGTGCGAACATAAACTTAAGAAAACATCAAGAATAGAAATTATCTGATGTTGTGAAAAATTATTTTTATGAATGAAATTAGTATATGAATTTTTTCGGGGGTTATTCTAAAAATTGTTTATTATGTTGTTTTTATGTAATTTTTCATTATATATTTATGTAAATTAAAAAAGGTTCGCGTAATAGAATATTACGCGAACCTTTTTTCTACATTTTTACTATAGCACAAAAATTTTTGCATTGCAAGGTGAAATTTTTGAAATAGTTTTATTCGATTAAAATTCCGTTTGATGCTGTTTAAAGGGAGTGGCGAATGGGTCACGCTTTAGCGAAAAATACCCTTGTCAGACGCGCTCTCGCTCCGTTCCAGACGTAGCGGTACTA
>CANRVK010000164.1 GCA_947643285.1 uncultured Eubacteriaceae bacterium | reverse complement strand
ACGTCTGGAACGGAGCGAAAGCGCGGCTTCGCTGGAATACGTCCTTGCCGTAGCGCCTCTTTCACCAAAACGTCCCCTTTACTCAATCAGATCTAAATTTCTCTCAAAAAAAGTATCCAAAGAAATTGCTTCTCGATATTTCTTATTCGTTTCTCCATTAATCAAAATCTGTACTTTATTCACATTAGGAAGTTCTGCTAAGGAATCCACAATCGCATAAATAGGAATCGCTTCTATCGTATTCACCGATCCAGTTAAAAATGTATTATCCAGATTCACATAACAGATCCCATCTTTTGTAGAAATACTAATTAATTTCATATCTGCTGGCAGCACAGGCTGTAACCCTTCTGAAGTCGGTCCACTGAGCAACTGCTCCATCACTAATCGTTCTATCGAAATGGTATTACTATATACTAATTCTCTTGACTCTAACACCAATTTATCACCCGTCTGATTCGCAAAATATAAATTTAATGTAGTTCTGTGATAATCATTGATATCACCACCTAAATCATCAATAAAATCAGAAGCCTTCATAGACCCTACTGCCTGTCCTAAAGAATCTAATAATGTCTGGTCATTCACTTGAAACGCTATCGATTCTATCCCTTCTATCTGTGTCAATGTACGCACAATAGCTGCCCGATTCAAAATCTCTGCTAATCTTTCCATAGAAGAATAATTTTCATTAAAAGTGATAGATAATTTTCCTTCCATCACACGCGATTCTAATATTTTTACATCTGTTGGTATCGGCTTGCGATAATCAGGATTATCTGGATCTGTCTGTAAAGCCTCCAAAAATTCCTCTAACATTTTTTCTCTCAGCTCTTTTTTATCCTGTATTTTTAAATCTGTTTCTACCTGATATGGCACAGATACTACTTTTGTATAAGATTTATTCACATAATACAGCCGATAATTAGTTTCTAATGTCTGTTCACCGACCTCTTTATTCTGACAGCCGCTTAAAAGCAATAAAAGGATTATACCAACGACAATTTGCTGTAATTTTCTTATCAAATATTTTCCCTCCACATGAAATCATATTGTATTTATGTGATATAAGTGAGCGGAATCCTAATAGTAAAGGTAGTCCCTTCATTTTCTTTACTATATAATTTAATCGCTCCATCATGCATAATTATAATATTTTTCGTAATCGCTAATCCTAATCCTGTCCCTCCTGTTTCTCTTGATCTAGCTTTATCCACCCGATAAAATCGGTCAAATACTAAATCCTGCACATTTTCTGGTATTCCGATTCCAGAATCGGAAACCTTCGCATAAAAATATTTGTGATCCGCATTTAAAGACACCCGCACCCACCCATCATCTTTATTATATTTTATCGCATTTTCCACCAGATTAGACAAAGCAAGGGTCAGTTTCACCTCATCTACTTCTGCTGTAACAGGTCGAAAACTCTCTAACACCAATTCAATATTTCTCTTCGCCGCGATAGGGCGCAATCTCTTCAGAATCAACTCTAAAAGCTCATTGATATTAACCGATGTAATATTCAAATCTGCTGATGATTTCTCTAATTTCACTAAAGATAATAAATCACTGATAATTTTGCTCTCTCTGTCTATTTCCTCTGCAATATCCACCATAAATTCTTTATATAACTCATTTGGCACATTTTCTTGGCTCAAAAGGGAATCCGCTAATACTTTCATAGAAGTAATCGGTGTTTTTAGTTCATGAGATACATTTGATACAAATTCCTGTCTAGAAGCATCTAACGCTTGTATCTTCCCTAACATCTTATGAAAAGCTTCCGATATCTGCTCAATTTCACTATACCCTCCGATGGAAATATCCTCTTGCAAATATCCCTCACTCACTTTTTCAAAAGAAGATGTGATTTTCTTCAAAGGCTTTACAAAGATACCAGCCAAAAAATATGCGGCTGTGATCACAAAAACAATCAATGTAATGATCAATATCCTAGCTTTCCCGTTGATATCTTCTATTTCATATAATATATTTGTAGTAGGAATACTCGCTGTCATCACACCAAGAATCTTTTTTGTATTGGTATCACTGATAGGAATGATCACTTCTATAAACTGACTGTCTTTATCATAATAAGACTGTCTTTCTCCATTAAAACATTTTATCACTTTCTCAGAAATCAGTGTCTTTTTCTCTTTCAGAGCATAAGTATCTTTTATAATTTTTAAATTTTCATTGACAATAATAATTCTTCCGTTATAAATATTAGCTAATTGAACAATCGCATTATTTAAATTTTCACTGGATTGATCCGACATATAGTTTCCAGTGGTGAGCTGCCTTCCCAAAATATTACACTGATTTTGTAATTCGCTAATTAAGTTATTAATCCTTCTCTCTTCATAAGTAGAAAAAAAAGAAAATTTAAAGATCAAAATAGGGATTGTTCCTAATAGAATTAAGCTCAAAAACAAACAGAAGCGCATACTTTTGAAAAACTTTGTATTTAATTTAATTTTCAAAATAATACCCCACTCCCCATTTTGTGTGAACATATGTAGGTTCACTCGGATTCGTTTCTATTTTCTCTCTCAGCCTCCGAATATGCACATCTACAGTTCTGACATCTCCCGGATAATCCTTTCCCCATACAAGCTCTAATAATCCTTCTCTGCTGTATACCTTATTCGGATTCACCATCAGAAGCTCTAAAAGGTCAAACTCCTTCGCTGTCAAATTGATCTCCTTTTCCTGAATATACACTCTTCTTCCATCTGTATCAATCTTTAAATCCCCTGATATAATCTCTTTCTTTTTATCTTTTTCCTTTTCTGTTCTTTTACTCCTTCGCATAATCGCTTTAATTCTCGCCTTTACTTCTAAGATATTAAATGGCTTAGCAATATAATCATCTGCTCCATATTCCAACCCTAAAATCTTATCCATATCTTCTGCTTTTGCAGTCAACATAATAATAGGCATATTGGAAAATTCGCGTATTCGCTGACAGACCTCGAATCCATTTAACTTAGGCAGCATAATATCTAAAAGTACCACATCATATTCTGTTTTTTTGGCATATTCTAATGCTTCCTCTCCATCATAAGCACAATCTACTTCCATACTATCCTGTTCTAAACTAAATCGTATTCCTTTTACAATCAGCTTTTCATCATCTACCACTAAAACCTTTCTCGCCATTTCTGACCTCCTGTTATTCTTCCTTCACCATTATTTTATCCTTTATCTTTTGAAATGCAGCCTCCTTGATTCCGGAAATCTTCATAATATCCTCTATTGTCTGAAAACCCCCATTTTCCACTCGATAGGCAATAATATCCTCCGCTTTTGCCTCTCCTATTCCAGAAAGAGTCATCAACTGTTCTTTTGTAGCAGTATTCAGATTGATCTTTTGACTGCCCTTTTCCTCTAAAATCTCTATCGTTTCTGCCTCCTGTATGGTCGGAACAAAAATTCTTTCTCCGTCCTTTAAAACACGCGCTAAATTTAAAATATCCACCACACTATCTTCTGTTCCCCCTCCTGCTAAAGCAATGATGTCACAGATTCTGCTTCCTTCTTCTATCCTATAGACACCCGGATTTTTTACCGCACCGCACACATGCACAAAAATCTCCCTCTTCGTTTCCTTCACCTGTACAGTCTGCTCTTCTAAACTCGTATCCTGTTCTTGCTCTACTAATACAACTTCCTTTTCCTCTGTCAAACCAACACAGTAGAAAATCCCTGCCCCTACAAATAAACATGCACATAATAAATAAGAAATCATTTGTTTTTGTCTGTTTTGTGTCTTTTTTTTCAGCATAAGCTTCTCCTCCTAAAAAGAAGCCCTCTCCACGCTAATATAACTATTTTACCGAATAATAAGCAGAAATACAATACCTATTTCCATTTAAAAATAATAATTCCAATGATAGAAACTGCCATTCCAATCAACTTTCTCCATTCAAATGCCACTTTTTCTGTGCCGAACAATCCAAATATCTCAATCAAATATGCCACGATTAATTGTGATATCACAATAAGCATAACTGCTCTAGCTGGCCCTAAACTCGCCATACTCTTTATGACAGTTAAAGTGATAAATGCCCCTATCACACCTCCCAATAACATATATTTCGGCTGTGTCTGCCATAGACCAGAAAAACTATTTCTTCCTGTCACAAACCACCCAATGATACAGACTAAAAATGCACTGAATTGTACCCAGCTATTAGAAACCCATATACTTGTATTTTCAGTGACTTCTGTATTAAAAACCCCTTGTATGCTCATTAAAGCCCCTGAGAGCAGCGCTATGAAAAGACCTAACATATGAAAAACCTCCTAATATTTTCTATCTTCCCTAGTTTGCCCTCAGAACTGTTATATTATTCCTTCATAATCAAAGGCTGGAATAAAACTCTCCTCTGCTGTTTCTCCTTCCTGTATATACCCATTTTCCACCCCTAAATCTATCGCAAAATTCACTAATTCCTCATATTCTTCTTCTGTGAGTTTCCTATTGAGTTCTGGAATATCTTTCACATATTCCAACGGCGTATATTGATTCATAATACTAAACATAATACGATTTCCATAAGTTTCATATAAATACTTTATCACCCTTTTAGAATCCTCAATACACCCCGGAAGTACTAAATGCCTCACTATCACTCCCTTTTTCATCATTCCTCTTTCATCTAATACCAATTCTTTTGTCTGCCTCACCATTTCCTCCACCGCACAAGACGCATAAAAAAAATAATCCTCTGCATTCGAGTATTTTTTGGCAATCGCATTATCATAATATTTAAAATCTGGCAGATAAATATCCACCAACCCCTCTAATTCTTTCAAACTCTCCACTAATTCATAACCGCTTGTGTTATAGACAACAGGAAGTATAAGCCCTCTCTCCTTCGCTAATAACAGTGCTTTCTTTATCGGTCTTATAAAATGGGTAGGAGTCACTAAATTAATATTATTTGCCTTTTTTTCTTGAAGATTTAAAAAAATTTCCGCCAGCTTTTCTATGGAAATTTCCATTCCAACCTCTCCACTCGCGATCTTTTTATTCTGGCAATAGACACACTGTAAATTACATCCAGAAAAAAATACAGCTCCTGAGCCTTCTTCTCCTGAAATACAGGGTTCTTCCCACATATGTAAAGCGGCTCTAGAAACTGTTATTTTCTTTGGCATACGACAAAAACCCAATTCTTGCTTCTCTCTTTTCACTTGGCACATTCTTGGACATAATGTACATTGACTATCATCAGACATTTTATTTTCTCCTATTTCTTTTATAAATTTTCATTCTGTTTATCATTCGCCATACAGGTGTTTTGGGCAGGGCTTGAGTGAGTTTCCGCTACGCAAGGATATATTCCAACGAAGCCGCGCTCCCGCTCCGTTCCAGACGTAGCGGACACTAAATTCGCTGTTTCGCTTCTTGCGAAACCGCTCATTAAGTGCCAACGTCTTCCAAGGGGCTTCTTTTGGAATATATCCTTGCTTACGCTAGTTTATTGGCAGTTCTAATAAAAAATATGCTTCATATAGTAACCTTTATTTTTCCATTTCCTATCATACACTAATAGAAAATTGTTCTATAAATATAGACTTAAGTAGCATACATGCTTCATATAAAACTAAACTACTATTGACTAAAGTCGGTAGGTTTGATATGCTGCTAAATCAGCCTAAAATTTGCTTTCTAAAAGTTATTTTTCTTTTTTCTATATTTGAACTGATAGGATAAGGCTAACCGAAAGGGTTCACCTGAAAGTGAGGGTTTTAAGCCCATTATACAGACAATAAAAAACTAGAGGAATTAAACTTATCACACTTTTATATTAATTGTATTTTTTTAGAACGCTTAGAATAACAACAACATAGCGAAGGCACGAAAGTATTCCATAAGAAGCCCTTTGGAAGACGCCTGCCCGTTAATGAGCGAACCCGCAAGAAGCGGGATTTGCGAATTTAGTGTCCGTTACCGTTACGTCTGGAACAGAGCGAAAGCGCGGCTTCGTTGGAATACTTCCTTGCCGTAGCGGAACATTGTCTAAAAAGTAAAAGATAACCACCTCGCTAACTATTACATCTTGAAATTTATTTTAAAACAAGGCAGATATAATATTTATCTATCACATCTGCCTTGTTTCACTTTCCTATTTCACTTCTACAGTCCAGCCTAATTCATCTTTTATTTTTCCTAATTGTATTCCAGTAACCGTATCATAAAATTTCTGGCTTAATTCTCCGATTTTTCCGCCGCTGATTTCCATAATATGTTCGTCCCATTTTAATTCCTTCACAGGAGAGATGACTGCGGCTGTTCCTGTACCGAACACTTCTTCCAGTTTTCCTTTTTGATATGCTTCATAGATTTCATCAATAGAAATCTTTTTTTCTTCTACTGGTATTCCCCAATGTTTGCAGAGGCATATTACAGAATCCCTTGTCACTCCCGGTAAAATACTTCCGCTCAACTTAGGAGTTACAATAGTTCCATCAATTTTAAAGAAAATATTCATTGCGCCAACTTCTTCAATATATTTTCTTTCTACTCCGTCTAACCATAATACTTGAGAATATCCTCCTTCGTGTGCCTTGTCCTGTGCTTTCATACTTGCCACATAATTCGCGCCTGTCTTTGCTTCTCCTAAACCACCTCGAACAGCACGCACATATTCAT
Source organism: uncultured Eubacteriaceae bacterium (assembly GCA_947643285.1). Classification (GTDB taxonomy): domain Bacteria; phylum Bacillota; class Clostridia; order Lachnospirales; family Lachnospiraceae; genus MGBC136627. The sequence goes on along the minus strand of CANRVK010000164.1, from coordinate 643 downwards.
CTTCAATCCAAATTTTTACAGGATCAAGCCCTTCTGGATAATATGCGCCAACCGGTGATAAAATAATAATAAATTTATAAGTATTAGAAGGACGAACTCCTAAATAAGGGTCTGTCGCAATAATAAAAGGTCGGATATATAAAGATGTTCCTTCTTTATGAGGAATCCATGCTTCATCTACTTTGACAATCGTCTGAATCGCCTGCAGAAAATCCTCCTCTGGAATCGTTGGAATACAGATTCTTCTATTTGTATTATTCGCTCTTTCAATATTTTTATTTGGGCGGAATAATAAAGTTCTTCCATCTACTGCTTTATAAGCCTTTAATCCTTCAAACATCTCCTGACCATAATGAAATACCATAGCAGAAGGATCTAAGGAAAGAGGTTGATAAGGAATCACCCTTGGATCATACCAGCCTTTTTCTGTATCATAATCCATCACAAACATATGATCTGTAAAAATAGTACCAAATACCAACGGATTGTTTTCATCTGGTATCGGTTTTGGATTTGTTGTTTTTTCAATTTTGATATCTAACATTTTTATCTACTTCCTTCCCTTAATCCACTCTCTAAAATCAGTGGAATTGCAGTATCCTATTTTTTCATCCACTCACCACAGATTCCAAAATTTTTTCTT
>CANRVK010000163.1 GCA_947643285.1 uncultured Eubacteriaceae bacterium | reverse complement strand
TGGAACGGAGCGAAAGCGCGGCTTCGATGGAATACTTCCTTGCCGCAGCGTCCCCTATTTACTGTTGTATCGCCTCTATAATTCCCGGTATCAGTTGTTTTTTTCTAGACACTACTCCTTTTAGAATAAATCCTCCTTCTTCTGGCTGTGTATTAAATGCCTGTATTATCAACTCTTCCGCATTATTTCCTGCATAAATCAATTCCGTAGTTTCTTCTATAATATTAGTTAACATAAAATATATCATATTCACGCCATGCTTCTGAATAACACTATCCATATATGGCAAAAGCTTCTCTTTTAACTCTTTTAACTCTGACCCATTCATAGAATTTATCTGCCCTACTCCAAATGAAATGTCGCTGATAGAGAACTTTTTAAAATCCTGATAAAAAATCTCCTCCGCTGACTTTGATGTGAGATTACTTCCTGCCTGAAACATATCTCTGGCAAATTCTTCTGTATCCAATTCTGCTATCTTTGCGAGCGCTTCTGCTGCCATGCGGTCAACCATAGTACAAGTTGGAGAACGATACATTAAAGTATCAGATAAAATAGCGGCACATAACAAAGAAGCTGTTATCTTATCTATTTCCACTCCTGATTCCTGATACATCTGATATATAATTGTTCCCGTACACCCTAACGGCTGATTTCTAAAAAATACTGGTGATATCGTTTGAATACTCCCTAACCGATGGTGATCAATAATTTCTAAAATTTCGGCATCTTCTATTCCATCTACTGCCTGCGCCTTTTCATTATGATCTACCATAATAATTCTCTTTCTCTCCATATTCAATAAATTCCGCCTAGATATCATTCCAATATAATTTCCCTGTTTATCCAAAATCGGAAAATCTCTATGTCTTTTCTTTGCCATAACATCTTTTATCATATCTGTAAAATCTTCTGTATGAAATGTGACCAGATTTTCTGTGCGCATAAAATAACTGATCGGCATACTTTGATTAATAAGACGTGCAACCGTATAAGTATCATGTGGAGTACTGATGACAATACAAGATCTCTCTTCCGCCAGCTTTTTAATTGTCATAGAAATAGGCGCTCCTTCACATACAATAATACAAGAAGCATTCATCTCAATCGCACAAAGCTGTGATTCATAGCGATTCCCCAATATCACCAGATCATCTTCCTCTATATAATTTTCCATCAAATCTGGATTCGCGGCTGCAATCAGCACCTTTCCTTTTGTAAAATATTCTTCCTCATTTCCCACCACCATTTTAGCATCTAAAGTTTCTAAAATATTTTTGTACTTTGTATGTGCTGTCGCCAATATTCTGCTGTCATAAACGTCCATATAAGAATTAGCGATATCTCCAATTGTAATCAAGCCTTCTAATCTATTCTGCTTGGTGATAGGCAGAGTCACCACATTATTTTCTTTCATTAACGTCCATGCCTTCTTTAAAGAAATATTTCTCGATACTCCTTCTACCTCTCGGATCTCAATATCTTTTATCTGTGTCCTCACATCTGAAATATACTCTGGTTCTTTTACATGAAAGCGCTGTAAAACATATTGTGTTTCCTCATTGATCTGTCCAGCTCTTTTTGGAATATACTCTTCCTCTTTCAGTTTTCTTTTTAAATTTGCATAAGCAATAGCAGAACAAATAGAATCCGTATCTGGATTTTTATGCCCTACTACAATAATAGAATTTTTTCTCGCTGTCATTCTTCTTCCCCATTTCTCATCATTTCTCTATTTTTTAACAGAACATTTTCTATCATTCTTTTGATATTTAAAGCTTCTATCTCCATCATATTGTATTTTTGATAAGTTTACAAGATATTTATACAAGTTTTGTATTTTCTTTTTATCTATGATACAATAAGAATATGTTTATTCTAACATAATTATAAATAAAGTAAAGGATGGTGTTTTTATGAGTGATACAAAGGTGGAAACTATGGACGACTATAAAGAAGAATTAGAAGCTTCTTTTAAGAAAATTAAAGAAGGTGACATTTTAACAGGAACAGTGATTGCTATTTCAGAAAAACATGTCACTTTAGATTTAAAATATTATACAGAAGGCATTATCTCTGCGGAAAATTTAAGTAATGATCCGAACTTCAACCCAAAGACAGAACTCCATATCGGAGATGAAGTCACTGCTACTGTCATCGCAAGAGATGATGGAGAAGGGCATATTCTTCTTTCTAAAAAAGAAGCGAATGATACTTTAGCATGGGATAAACTGCAGGAATATCTGGAAAAAGGCACTGTATTAGCGGTTAAAATCGGTGGCATTGTCAATAAGGGAGTTGTCACTTATGTAGAAGGAATCCGCGGATTTATCCCTGCTTCTAAGTTAGATGTGGCATATGTAGAGGACACAGAAGAATGGCTGAATAAAACAGTAGAAGCGATTGTTATCACAGTAGATAAAGAAAATAAAAAATTAGTACTCTCTGCAAAAGAACCTGCTCTCGCAAAATTATCAGAAGAAAACAAGAAAAAAGTTTCTAATATCGTGGTAGGTTCTGTGGTAGAAGGGACAGTAGAATCTATTAAACCATATGGAGCATTTGTCACATTAGAAAATGGGCTTTCTGGCTTACTTCATATTTCTCAGATCAGTGAAAAACGCATTAAAAATCCATCTTCTGTTTTAAGTGAAGGTCAAAAAGTTACAGTACAGATCACTTCTGCAGAAAATGGGAAGATCGGATTAAGTATGAAATCTTTAAATAAGCAAGAAGAAGCAGAAGAGAATCATTCTGAGGAAATTAACTATGAGCTTCCCAAAACAGAAGAAATTGGAACAGGACTAGGAGAATTATTGAAGAAACTAAAGATATAAAATTATCTTTATTCTAAGGATTTGCACCTTTTTAGATAAGATATTTTATATACATTTGAATAAAAGGTTCGCGCAGGAAGGGCTGCCTATTCCAACGAAGCCGCGCTCTCGCTCCGTTCCAGACGTAGCGGTACTAAATTCGCAGCCCCGCTTCCCCGCGGAACTGCTCATTAAGTACCAACGTCTTCCAAGGGGCTTCTTTTGGAATAGGCAGCCCTTCCTACGCTAGTTTATCGCATAGGCAAGTTTGTATGTTGGTATTTTAACTATATTTCTAAATTTGACTTTAATGCAGTGATAAAGTCAGATTGCTAAATTGGGATTGCCTTGTTTATTGCTCTCTCATTTTGAAATGTTGGAAAGATATTACATGGAGGCAGGCAATATAGCGTAGAGTACGTGTTTGCTCTCCACCAAAATGAGTAGACTAACTATCATATCCATCTCATCTTCAGCGAAAGAAAGCTGCTCCTTTGGCATAAAAATAGGAATTTTATTCCATTTCCTATTATAATAAATACCAACCATTCCACTCGTATTTTGAATGAAACAATATACCATAATAATCTCTCAGAACAGCTAAAAAAGCAGCTCTGTCAGGGGACTATTCCAAAAGAAACCCCTTGGAAGACGTTGGTACTTAATAAGCAAACCCGCAGGAAGCGGGATTTGCGAATTTAGTACCACTACGTCTGGAACGGAGCGAAAGCGCGGTTTCGTTGGAATAGTCCCCTGACAGAGCGGAAACCAGAAATCCATCTCTCCATCTAAAAAACTAATATTCATACCCCTTTTATTTCATATAATATTGTGCCTGTGCATTCCAAAGTTCATAATACTTTCCTTCTGTTTCCTGAACCAAATCATCATGACTCCCCTTTTGTACTAACTTTCCTTCATGAATTACCAATATCATATCACAAAATCGACAACTCGATAACCGATGAGAAATATAAACTGCTGTTTTTCCCTCTACTAATGTATGGAATTTTTCATAAATTTCTTGCTCCGCTATAGGATCTAACGCTGCTGTTGGCTCATCTAAAATAATAATAGATGCATTTCGATATAAAGCTCGTCCAATCGCAATCTTCTGTGCCTCTCCTCCCGAAACTTCTACCCCTTCTTCCTCAAAATCCCGATATAATGATGTTTCTAATCCCTTTTCTAATCTCTTTAATCTGTCTTCAAATCCTACTTTTATTAAAGCTTCTCTCGCCTTCTCTTTCTCATAACTTTCTGCCGCTGCCACATTCTCCCCTAATGTGAATGCAAATAATTTAAAGTCTTGAAAAACAATAGAAAGCAATTCTAAATATTCCTTCTCCGAAAAAGATCGGATGTCCACCCCATTTAATAAAATCTCTCCCTCTGTAGGGTCATATAAACGGCATAATAGTTTAATTAATGTGGTCTTCCCCGATCCATTTGTACCCACTACCGCAATATGTTCTCCACTCTTTATTTTTAAAGATACATTCCGCAGCGCCCATCTATCCGTTTTAGGATACTGAAAAGAAACATTTCTAAACTCTATTTCATACTGTTCTGCTTTTTTCACAGAATTGTTTTCATCTCTTTTTAACTTAGGCAAATGAAATAATTTTAAAACAGCATCTAACCTCGCACAAGAAATAGAAAAATCCCCCATTCTAAAAATCAGATTAGAAATACTGCTAATAAATTGTTCCACTACCCCTACCGTAAATACTACACTACCAACTCCAATCATACCCAATAACGCATATATCCCAACTACAGAAAAAACTATCCCACTTATAATAGCAGAAGACGCACTGCTGATAGCCCCCGGCAAAGTAGTTACTTTATTACTCTTTCTACAATATTCTGTATAACTTTGATCCATCTTTTCCATCTCATCTATGACTAATTTATCAATCTCATAAACACGAACATCTTTTCCTAAAGAATAATTATGCACTACTTCATCAGCTAAATACATACACACTCTATTATCACTGACCACTTTCTCTGTCATTTCAGGAATACTTTTTTCTGCTTTTTTCTGTAATTTTCTTACTATCCAAATAGATAGACATATAAATAAGATTAATAAAACAAACATCCAAGGAGTAGCTTGCCCCTCTTTTTCTCTTATAGAGAATATAATTTGCACAAATAAAGTAACAAAAGAAACAAATGCTATTCCAATAGATAAACATGCCTGAAAAATCCCTGCAATCCTCTCAGGCATTCCAGTAAAAGTTCCCATATTCTCATCATTATACCGAATATTCTGTCGTAAATTAATAAAATCAGAATCTTCTAAATAGGGATAATCCATAGTAAAAATTTTCTCTGTTTTCATCCAGCTATATTTATTAGAAAAATGATAACTTCTCATTCTCTTGAAATAATTTAAAATAGATGTTACAAAAAGAATAAAAGCATTTAATAAAACGGTGATGATAATATAGAAAATAATCGTTTCTTTCCCTTGTTTTTTCGACAAGGCATCCAAAATCAATGCTGGCATCCCGATATTAATATAAGGTAAAAATGTTTCTATTACAGCAGATATCAAAAATAATGGCAAAATCTTTCCATCTACCTTATGAATCAATCGAATAATCTGATACTTTTTCCCCGTTTTTTCCTGTTTTCCCTTATCCATTTTTCTCAACTCCCCCCTGATAATAGCTGCTTTGAATATCAAACATCTGTGCATAACTTCCATTCTGATTCATTAATTCTTCATGACTTCCCATTTCTGCAATCTTCCCCTTTTCCAAAAACAAAATTCTATCACAAAAATAGGTACTCGCTAACCGATGCGAAATAAAAATAGAAGTTTTTCTTTCTGTCAGCTCATTATATTGCAAATACAATTTACTTTCCGCAATCGGATCTAATGCCGCCGTCGGCTCATCTAAAACTAAAATAGGCGCATCTTTATAAATAGCCCGTGCCAATAATAATTTCTGACTTTCCCCTCCAGATAATTCGATCCCATTCTCATATGCCGCTTTTACCATTTTCTCCTCTATATCAGGAAGCCTTTCTTTTAATCCTGCTATCTCTAGACATTTTCTCACTCTTTCTTTATCAATCTTATCTTCCTTTACCATCGCCACATTTTGCGCTACAGAAAATGGCAATATCATAATATCCTGAAATACAGCGGAATATAATTGATATGCTTTTTTTCGATTCCATTTATCAAGCGGAATATCATTAATTAAAATCCTCCCTTTCGTAGGCTGATAAAATCCACAGAGCAGCTTTATTAAAGTCGTCTTTCCTGCTCCATTAGAACCCACTAATGCTATCTTTTCTCCTTTTTTGACAGTAAAATTTATATCACTTAATATTTCCTTCTCTTGATTTGGATAATGGAAAGATACATGTTCAAATGTGATACTAGGAGGAATATCTTTTATTTCCAATAATGAAATATCTTCTCCTCCCTCTGTTTCTTTCTCCATCTCCAAAAAATCCCTTAATATACACATATCTAAGCTGCTTTTCTTTAAATCGGTCAAACCATTCATCATTCGATTCACATATCCCGAAAATTGAGAAATCGTTCCAAAGTAGAGCATAAAATCTCCCAAACTAATCTGTCCATTGAGCACAGAATAGGAAATCCAGCCTAATGCTAATCCATTTTGAATCAATAACATAAAAATATCAAATGCCTGTTTCCCAAACTGTCGATTCATCACACGCTTCAACCAGATAAAACGCTCTACTATCTGTTCATCTAACACTCTTTTGAACCAATCCACACAAGAATATACTCTTATATCCTTTCCCTTCGCGTTATCTGTCAGATTTCTATGTATATAACTAATCCTTTTATCAATCCCTGCCCACTTATCTCTATTTCTGTGTTCATATACAGCCACTTTATTAGCGATCACAGAACCAGAAAATGATGTTATAATCAAAATACATAAAATAAAAGGATTCAATGTCACCAAAATAAAACTAAAAACCATAAAACTCAATATCTGATTCAGCATATTCTTAGAACCAATCGCCAATCCATTTAACCCTACCTTAACATTTCCTGTATATACAATCCCTGCTGCCTGCTCCATTTTCACCTGTATAACAGGATCTTCTACCTTAGAATATGCACAAGACATTACAATCTTCTCCACCTCGTGAATAAAATGATTCCTATTTATGTCCTGTATCACACTAAACTCCGCCTCAGTTCTAACTTGTACAAAATTAAGAATAGCAATAGTAATAGAGATAGCACCTATCACGATTAATAATGTACTACTCTTCCACCCTTGTTCAATTCCATCTAAAGTGATTTTAGGAAGATATACTCCTAATACAGATATCATAACCCCTGATAATACAGAAATAGACGTGAATAAAAAAATATTTCTATTATACTTCCACATATGTTTCATTAAGTATAGTAGATTCTGCAGTAAATTATAGCTTGGCTTTCTTATATTACTTGACATTCTCTCTTCCCCCTTATTCTTTTAAAATATTAAAATAATTATTTGTTATAATTCAGCCTGCCTGAAAGTCAAAGGTTCGCTACGGCAAGACGTATTCCAACGAAGCCGCGCTTCCGCTCCGTTCCAGACGTAGTGGACACTAAATTC
>CANRVK010000162.1 GCA_947643285.1 uncultured Eubacteriaceae bacterium | reverse complement strand
CCGTTACGTCTGGAACGGAGCGAAAGCGCGGCTTCGTTGGAATACTTCCTTGCCGGAGCGTCCCCTTTTACTTTTACAGTAAAGAAAACAATAAATTTTCACAATCACCTATCTAAGTTCTTATTTTCCCTAATCTCTATTTTCTGATTTGTCCATTTCCATATATCACATATTTCAAGGAAGTGAGTTCTTTTAATCCCATCGGTCCTCTCGCATGTAATTTTTGTGTGCTGATTCCAATCTCTGCTCCAAAACCGAACTCAAATCCATCTGTGAATCTAGTAGAAGCATTGACATAGACGCAAGCAGCATCGATTTCATTTAAAAATCGTTCTGCCTTTTCATAATCTTTTGTAACAATCGTTTCCGAATGTTTGGTATTATAGCGATTGATATGTGTGATTGCCTCATCAAAGGTATCCACTATCTTTACAGAAACAATATAATCTAAATATTCCATTCCCCAATCTTCTTCTTTTGCAGGTATAATAGAATCTACAATTTTTACAGATTCTTTATCTCCTCTTACTTCTACTTTTTTCTTTCTTAACCTATCACAAAGTTCTGGTAAAAATATAGGAGCAATATTTTTATGTAGAACAATGGATTCACAGGCATTACAGACTCCTACCCTCTGTGTCTTCGCATTTTCAATGATACGAAGTGCCATAGAAAGGTCAGCCGTTTCATCTACATAGACATGACAATTTCCTGTTCCCGTTTCAATCACTGGAATAGTACTATTCTCTACCACAGATTGAATTAAGTTTGCACTTCCTCTCGGAATCAAAACATCTATATAAGTACGAAGTTTCATAAACTCTTTTGTAACTTCTCTATCTGTATCCTCTAAAAAAAGCACAGCATCCTTTGACACTCCTTCTTTTTCTAATGTTTCTTTTATAATTCTGACAATTTCTTTATTAGAGAAAATAGCATCGCTGCCACCTTTTAAAAATGCTACATTTCCTGTTTTAAAACAGAGTCCAAAAGCATCCACTGTAACATTTGGTCTCGCCTCATAAATAATCCCTATCACTCCGAGAGGCACTCTTTTTTGTCCTATCATAAGACCATTCGGTCTTTTTTTCATGGAAATCACTTCTCCAATAGGGTCATCTAATGCTGCAATTTCCCTCAATCCGTCTGCCATAGTAAATATTCTCTCTTTTGTGAGCAAAAGTCTATCCACAAGAGAAGGTTTCATCTGATTTTTTTTTGCTGTTTCTATATCCTTTTCATTGGCTTTCAAAATATTCTCAAAATGAGTTTCCAGCGCTTCTGCTACTTTTAAAAGAACTTGATTCTTTTTCTCTGTGTCTAAAGCAGCCATTTTTGGTTCTGCTTCTTTCGCACGTTTTCCTAATATGGTTAAATCTGTCATAAAACTTCCCTTTCATTTATGATAATGTCTGTTTCATTTTCTTTTCGATACATCTTTGATTCTGTCACAACTAAATCTGGACAGATATCATAACTATCTTGTGGTATCTTATCAAAGACTTGAAAATCATAAGCCAATGCTATTTTATAATGAGTATTTTCTCGTTGTAAATATCGGTCATAAAAACCCTTTCCAAATCCTATTCGATGATTTCTTTTATCAAAAGCTACTCCCGGCATCAGAATCAAAGCATTTGTTTCCATTGCCATAGGGCAATTCACAGGTTCATATATTCCTGAATATCCCGGTTGTAAATCTTCATATCCCTTAATATAATAAAATTCCATGCCATCTTTTAAAACTTTCGGAGCAGCTACTCTCTTTCCGTCTAAAAACGCTTGATGAATCAGTGGTTTTGTCTTTACTTCATTATGAAAATCCACATAACAATAAATACAATCTGCTTTCTGATATTCTTTTAAGTTCAGTACTTTATGAATGATAGCGATACTCTTCATCACTACGTCATCTTTTGCCATCGCCCTTCGATATCCTTCGATAATTTTCCTTAATTCTTCCTTTTTGTACATTAATGATCCCTTCTAATATTCATTTTCATCTTTCTTTGTTCTGATAAATCAGTAATCGTGCCGTCAGGATTTTGAATAGAAATATTCTCTAAAGAACCTCTTAAATTATTTCTGATCGCCTGAATATACTCATATCTTAATTTCGCCTGTTCTTCCTTTTCTGCTTCTGTCAATCCTGTATCCTGTGATTTATGATATAATTCATTAATTCTTTTTATTTTTTCTTCTAAAATATCATCACCTCTATTTTCACTATTCTATTTTCTTCTTTGATAGCACTCCCTATCATCATCGTACTTTTGCATAACAATCATACTTCTAATGATTTTATACAATAGACAATATTTATTTTATAAATAAATACAACTTATTCTCTTTTGGATGAAATAGCTTAAAAAAATGTCCTCTTTCCTGTACAATCACTTTTTTTATACTGCATTGAAATACCTGTACCATAGAATAGGCTTTACGAAATAATCTCTTTTTCTTCACTTCTACCACGATCCAATCATCTATAAGCTCTTTCAAAACAGAGTCTTTTTCAAATATCCACTCTATTTCTTCTTCGATGATATTATATAAACGAAGTCCTTTTTTGGTTTCTGTTAAAATATAAGGTTTTCCATTAGAAATATATGCTTTTGCCAAATCTGTCAATTCAAACACACCAGTATTAATACATGCTTTGGCTTCTTTGGTATTATAATGATAATAAATAACTTCTTCTTGTCCATCTCTAGAAACTCTAGAATAAATTAAATATTCGTCTTTCACTTGAAAACAAGGAATGGTTTTTTCTCCTTTTACTTGATCTACAATATCCATAAAAATATTATTTTGTTTCACTAAGATGTCAGATATCATTTGCTTTATATTTACAAAACCAATACTTTCTACCGCCATTTCCTTTTCCTTTAATTTTTCAAAGCGGCGATCTTCTAATAAATCATATCCTATCTTGATCGCGCAAATGTTTTTAGACATAGGAAATATATCAAAGATGCCCCCTTGTAAAAAATTATCGTCGGTGATGGTAAAAGTTCTCTGTTCTTTCATGCTATATAAAAAAAGTTCAAAATCTAGAAATCCCTGATACGAATCCGTTTCGTCACTTTTTAAATATTGATGTTCTATTAAGATATAATTTTCATCTAATAAAAATATTTTTGTCTTTTTTTGATGTAAATAAAGGGAAATATTATCTTCCACTTCATAAATGATTTCCAATGTTTTTTCCACAGTATGATAACGATATAATCGTATTATTACATTATTTTTATTTTTTATCATACAATTTGTAAAATAAAAATACGGAAGTTGAGGGCAGAGATTGCGTATCGACCAGATAGGATACTTGATAATGTCTGGTGCGAGTTCTTCTCTCACATTAGAATCCACATAAAATAAAGTATATTTTTGGGATTTCATTTCCCCAATCTTTTGATTGCCCTCTGAGATTTGTAATACGATATCTCCAATCACGGAATCATACTGCGCTGGAATCGAGTTTTTTATAATACGGACATCCATACTCTGTCCTCCAATCTCTATTTGGCAAGATAATCCATTAGATCAAAGTCTTTATTCTTATGAGCTAAGAAAAGTGTTCCTATCTTTTCTCCTTTTAAAATGCGATAAATGATATCCATATCTGCTCCATTTGCTACTACCATATCCGCTCCCGAATCAGTAGCGATTCTTGCTGCCGCGATTTTCGCAGCCATTCCCCCTGTTCCTACTGAACTATCTGAATCTTTTGCCATTGCGAGAAGTTCTGGTGTAATTTCTGGAACAATATCAATAAATTCTGCTTCTGAATTTTTGTTCGGATCGTCCGTGAATAATCCGTCAATATCGCTTAAAAGTATCAAAAGGTCTGCCCGAATCAAACCGGATACAATCGCAGATAAACGGTCATTATCTCCAAATTCAATCTCATATGTGGATACAGTATCATTTTCATTTACAATCGGTATCACACCCATATGTAATAATTCCTCAAAGGTGTTTTTTGCATTATACCGAGATAAGTCATTGATCATGGTATCTTTTGTCATCAAAACTTGTGCAGAAATCTGATTATATTCTGCAAACAGTTTTTGATATATCATCATTAAACTCGCCTGTCCAATCGCTGCACACGCTTGTTTTATCGCTAATGCCTTTGGTCTTTCTATCAGCCCTAACGCCTTTCTTCCCACCGCAATCGCTCCAGAAGAAACTAATACTACTTCCATTCCCTGATTTTTTAAATCACAGAGTGTCCTCACCAATTTTTCTAACTTTTGTAAGTTTAGATTCCCTGTTATTTCATGCGTTAAGGAAGAAGAACCTATCTTAATCACTACTCTTTTTTTATTCTGTAATCGTTCTCTCTCTCTATTCAAATTTATCCCTCACTTTTCTTTAGTATACTATATCTGATATTGTTTGACAATTGCTTCTGCAACTTTTATTCCATCCATCGCCGCGGAAGTAATACCGCCTGCATATCCAGCCCCTTCTCCACAAGGATAAAGTCCTTTCCGATTGCTCTTTAATGTTTCACTATCACGCTGTATCCGAACAGGAGAAGAAGTGCGGCTTTCCACCCCTGCTAAAATGGTATCCCCACGTTGAAAACCGGCTATCTTTCTTGCAAATGATTCCATTCCTTCCATAAAAGCAAGATTTAATTCCTCTGGCAATAACTCTCTCAAATTAGCAAACTCATAACTTCCCTTTATCTGCGGCACAATTTCTCCTATCGTTTTCTTCCCTATCCTATTCTTGCAAAAATCCTCATAGAGCTGAATCGGCACAACCCCATTCCCCATTTTATAAGCAGCACTTTCTAAACATCTCTGAAACTCTATTCCCGCTAATGGAGTTCTCTCTTTAAAATCTTCTGGCGTAATGGACATAATAATCGCACTATTCGCATTTTGACCATTTCTTCCACTATAGCTCATTCCATTCACTGCTATTTTGCCTTCTTCGGACGAAGCATTTACCACATACCCTCCCGGACACATACAAAAAGAATATACACTTCTCCCATTTGATGCCTGATGAGTCAACTTATATTCTGCAGCATAGAGTCCTTTTTCCTCACAATTTTCTATTCCATACTGGGCGAAATTAATCATTTTTTGGGGGTGTTGTACTCGAAAACCAACTGCAAACGCCTTTGCCTGCATCTCCACTCCCGACCGATATAAAACTTCCATCGTATCTCTGGCGCTATGTCCTATCGCTAACACACATACCTCACAGGGAAGAACTTCTTCCCCATTGATTTCCACCCCTCTTAACTCTTTTTCTCCCTCTTCCCCTAAATCAAAAAGAAAATCTGTAACTTGACTTTCAAATCTGATTTCACCGCCATAAGAAAGAATCATTTCTCTCATATTTTTTACCACTTCACACAAAACATCTGTTCCGATATGCGGCTTATTCTTATATAAAATCTCTTTAGAAGCCCCTGCCTCTACAAAAACCTCTAATACTTTTCTATTTCTTCCAAAAGTATCTTTCACTAAAGTGTTTAATTTCCCATCTGAAAAAGTGCCAGCTCCTCCTTCTCCAAACTGCACATTAGAATGTAAGTTAAGCGTATTCTCTTTCCAAAAGTGATTTACTGTTTGACAGCGTTTTTCTACACATTCCCCACGCTCTACTAAAATAGGCTGATATCCCTGCTGTGCCAAAAATAATCCACAAAACAATCCCGCCGGTCCAGTTCCAATGATAATAGGACGATGTTTTAAACGCTTTACATTCCCTTCTTTTTCTTTTGGAAATTGATACCCCTTTTCCTTTACCATAACGATATTCGGATTTTTCTGAACTCTTTTTATCACTTTTTCTTCTTCTTTTATCATGACATCTACCGTATAAATCCATTTGATATCCGTCTTTTTTCTGGCATCTATCGATTCTTTCTGAATATGAAAAGAACATAGACTTTCTTTTTTAATTCCTAAAATCCGCAAAATTTCTTTTTCTAAATCATCTTTTCTATGCTCTAAATTAATTTTTATTTGCTGTATCCGTATCATGCCCTCTCCATTCCTATCCTCTATCCAACTTTTCTAACTATCTTCTATTTCTTCGCCGCATTTTTCCCCGCTAGATACCCACTTGTCCAAGCCCATTGCAGGTTATAGCCTCCACAAGCTCCATCTACATCTATCAATTCTCCTGCAAAGTAAAGATTAGGATGAAATTTGGATTCCATGGTAGCAGAACAAATTTCCCTTGTAGAAACTCCCCCTGCACAGACTTGTGCCTGTTCAAAACTTCTAGTATCCCGAATCGATACAGCAAAATCCTTTAAAATCAAAAACAGCCTTTCTTCTTCCTTTCTAGTCAATTTCTTCTGTTTTAATGATAAATCCGCTTTCTTGATACAAAAAGCAGCCAATTTCTTATGAAAAAATCCCTGTAAAATTTCTTCTAATGTTTTCTCTTTCTTCTCTAACTGCCTTTGAAGGCAATTCTGTAACTGTTCTAACGATAATTTAGGAAAAAAATCAATATGCACCCTAACCCGATGCCTTTTTTCTAACGCTCTTGCTGCAAAACGGCTGATTTGAAAAATAGGAATTCCAGATAATCCATAGTCTGTGATCTGTAACTCTCCTGTATCCTCTGCCATCTCTTTTCCATCTTCTGTCACCCACACTCTCGCATCTGTTCTGACTCCTGCTATACTTTTAAAATCCCCTTCTACAACTAATGGCACAAGAGCTGAAACAGGAGAAATTAAGGTATGTTTTGTCTGTTTTAATAATTCATACCCACTGCCATCTGACCCTGTTTTAGGAGATGCCTTAGAACCCGTAGCTAAGATTAATTTATCCGCCTGAAATATCATATCCTCCGAAATACACAATATTCTATTCGCCTGAAACTCTATCTTCTTTATCTCTATTTCATAATAAATCGGCACAGAAAGCCTCTCTAACTCTGCCTGTAATGCTTCTAATATGGTAACAGCCTGTCCAGAATAAGGATACCAATAACCATTTTTCTCTTTTAATAAAATTCCCAAATCTTCAAAAAATCTTCTGGTATCTTTTTCAGAAAAAAGAGCCAAACTCTGAAAAGGAAACTCTACATCATTTCCTCTATAGCACCAGCTTTCCTGACAAGAATTTGTTAAATTACATTTTCCATTCCCTGTGGCTAAAATTTTCTTGCCGATTCTTTTGGTATGTTCTAAAATTGCAACGTCTGCTCCCATTCGTGCTGCTATAATCGCTGCCATGATTCCAGAAGCTCCGCCGCCTAAAATTAATATATGATGTTTATATCTCTTCTTTTCCATTTCATTATCCTTTATCATCATTTTCTATTTCTTAAAAATCCCTTTTTATTTTATCCATAATCACAAAATAATTCAAGTAAAAATTCTAGGGGTTCGCAGAGGGAAGGAAGTATTTAGGCGAAACCGCGCTTTCGCTCCGTTCCAGACGTAACGGATACTAAATTCGCAGCCCCTTACGGAACTGCTCATTAAGTACCAA
>CANRVK010000161.1 GCA_947643285.1 uncultured Eubacteriaceae bacterium | reverse complement strand
GGGGAACTTTTTGTAGTCCTTGTATAGAAGAAATGTCAGAGCTTGGAGAATGGGCAGAAACCATGCCAGACAATGTGCAGTTAATTGGTCTTATTTACGATATGGAAAGTGAAGATGATAATACCCACTATGATTTAGCGGTAGAAATTATGGAAAAAGCGGAAGCTGATTTTACTCAAATTATCATCAATAAAGACTTTGAGGATATCATAAAAGGGGTTATTGGCGTGCCTACTACGTTATTTATAGATAAAAATGGAACTATTGTGGGAGAACCGATTATAGGCGCGGATGTAGATGGTTATAAAAAATTTGTGGAGGACTATCTAAATGGAAAATAAAAAAAAATATATCGTTCGGACTACTATTATCATAATATCAGGAGTTTTCATTCTGTATGGCTTTGTGAGAAATGAAACAGAAATTGTACGGAATAAAGCCATTAATATTTGTTTGGAATGTATCGGATTGGGGTGAGGAAATGTGAAAATAAAACATTCTTTAAAAAGAAAATTGTTTCAAATCATCGCTTTTGGATATTCTAACCCATATCTGATGAATTTTAAAGGTGGAAAAATATTTAAAGGAAAATGGAAACAGTTTTGCAATCCCGGATTAAACTGTTATTCTTGTCCCGCTGCCCGTTTCGCTTGTCCAATCGGAGCGCTTCAAGCTGTAAATGGTTCTATGAATTTTAATTTCAGTTTTTATGTAATTGGTCTTTTGCTTGCATTTGGGACATTATTAGGGAGATTTATATGTGGGTGGCTCTGTCCTTTTGGATTAATTCAAGAATTCATACATAAGATTCCAAGTTCCAAATTAAAACTTCCAAAGATTTTTACCTATATAAAATATATAATTCTTGTAGTTTTTGTTATTTTATTGCCAATTTTAGTGACTAATTATATGGGAATGGGGAAACCAGCATTTTGCCAATATATTTGTCCAGCCGGAACTTTAGAAGGCGGAATTCCATTACTTAGTACTCATCCAGAACTCAGACAAACAATAGGCGGACTTTTTTCTTTGAAAATGTTTCTATTAATTTTGACAATAATAGGCTGTATCTTAATCTATCGTTTTTTCTGTAAAACACTTTGCCCATTAGGCGCTATTTATGGTCTGATGAACAAAATAAGTATTTATCATTTAGAAATTGATAAGCACACATGTGTTAACTGCGGAAAATGTAAAAATATTTGTAAAATGGAAGTAGACCCTGTAAAAGTACCTAATTCTGCCGAATGTATTCGTTGCGGAGAATGTGCAAAAGTTTGTCCCCAAAATGCTATTCATTTAGGATTTAAAGTAAGAACATCTTCTATATCAGAGAATGTAACAGTATCGAAAAGTAAAGATTAAAAATCACATGGAATAAAAATAGCAGGAATATTTTTTGATAATTTCAAATTTTAATAATAATTATCTGAAATTAAAGTCAAAATAACCATATGACCTCGTAAAATCGTCATACAATCTGTTTTATGTCTTAGGTATATTTTATATCAAGAAAATTAAAATAAAGGCGATATGGGCATTTTATGAGGTCGTTTTTTTGAAAGATAAAACAAAAAAATTTATGTATGTTATTTCACTCGAAATATAATTTGCACATCACTACTTCCAAGTGCTTCTGCAAGTCCATCAGAATTGTCAATCTTACCAAGCGGTGTATAATGGTAAGAGGTTGAAAAACTTTCATAAAATAATACCAAACAGTTATTTCCATATAACATAAAATCCCCAATATGAATACTAGATGGTCTGCTAGCCTTTGTGGGAAGACTATTTGACAGATAATAATATTTTTCGTTTCCATTTAGTTCTTCCATATTGAGAGTCATAGGGAACTGCTCAACCAAAGCTCTTGTTGTTTCGTTATCATATAATATTGCAGAAAAAGTCTGTTCTCTGACAACAATTTCTATATGAAACATATTTTGTTCCTCCTCGATAATAGATGCTGGTGCTTCTGTAGATTTACTTTCGTTCTCCAGCCTATCTTCACTGTTTTCTTTTGTCTTCATCTGAAGTTTCCCATCTATGCTCTCAGATATATTCTCCTTTTCCTGTATAGTTGATATCGGTTCAGAAACTTTTGACATATTTGATTTCTTCTATTCTATCATATTCCTGCTACAAGAAGCAATAAAAAATGATACTGAAATTATGCATATTATGATCCATATCTTTTTCATTATAATTCCCCTTTATTGATATTTTGTTCTTATTATTCTTTCCTACTGCTATAAAGAGACAATATAATATTCTCACCCATGAAATGTTTTTATAAAAACAACTATACCAAAGAAAAGCAAAATTGTTCCAAAGATTTTATTCAGATAGCGAAAGCTGTGATTTTCTGTTTTTTTCTTTATGATAGATACTGCTGTTGATAGTGTAATCCACCAAAGATATGTTCCAATAAATACACCACAGACAAGCCATATTCCTAGAAACATATTTTCTCCGCCTGAAATTCCAAAATAAGAAAAAGCAAATAGAAATGTTAGGATTGCCGCAGGATTTGTGATACCAATAACAAAAGACGATAAAAACATTTTGATACCATCTGTTACCTGTTTTTGACTTTGTAAAGGAATGTGTTGTTGTTCTTTTTCTTTACGAATAAGCAGTTGAATACCCATAGCTAAAATCAAGATACTGCCAATAAGATAAATGATCATTTGATGTTTCAAAAGAAAATCTGAAATAAATGTCAAACCGAAAACTCCAATACACGCATAGAAACAATCGGCAGTGGATGAACCAAGCCCTGTCATAAGTCCAGCTTTAAAACCATAGTGGAGAGTTCTATGTACTGTCATTGTACCAACTGCTCCAAACGGCATACCAAAAAGAAGTCCAATAAAAATTCCCTTTATGAAATAGCTTTCCATTCCGCTGCCTCTTTTCTTCTTTTATTTCTCATTTTTTTTAAACTCATGCACAACAACAGCATTTCTTTTGTATGATGATCTCTCCTTTTGCTTCTGCAATATCCATAATGATTTCTCCGACTTTTGGTGCATAAATATGACCAGATAATGGATTTTTGATGCTGACAATGGAAGAGGTGAGAGTTGCTTCTACATCAGAGCGTTCAAAACTCAAATCGGTATCTATCATTTCACAGTGAATAAGCTTCAGATTTTTACAGTAACAAAGAGGCTGTGTGCCAATAATTTTGCAGTTTTCAAATGTAATATTCTCACTATACCATGCTAAATATTCACCTTTGACTACACTGTTTTTGACAGTGATATTTTTAGCGTGCCAGAAAGCGTCTTTTGTATCAAAAATACAATTCTCAAACACAGAATCCTCAATGTATTGGAAGGAATATTTGCCTTTCATCTGTACATTACAAAAATTCAGATGATTAGAACGCATCATAAAATATTCACTTTCAACCATACAATTCTCCATTTCCATTCCATATACTGACCAGCCAAATTCAGAAGAAATAATATCACATCCACGCATTTTTACCTTGCTACATTCACGTAATGCTTTGATTCCATGAAGTTTTGTGTCTGTAATTTCAATATTCTTGGAATACCAAAGAGCAGCACGGCAAAGTTCTGTCATTTCAGATTCTGAAATCTTCAAGCCATCGTCATGCCAGAAAGGATAACGGAGATTGAAAAAACAATCTATGACCGTAATTTCTTTTCCTTCTTTAAAAGCGCTTTCACCGTCAGCAGGACCATCAAAATTGCAATTTTTCACAACTAAATTCTGTTCTCCATAAATGGCTCTTTCCTCATCAAAAGTTTTATTTGTAATTATTTTCATATAAAATAACTCCTTTCCTTTTACATCATACATTTTTTTTGTTTTTTTCCATTTTATAAACCAGATAATCCAGACAGTCAATCTTTTTTTGTTCTTTATGAAGCTCATCTAAAAGCGCCTGTCTGTGTACCGCTAACAGTTTCAATCCATCAGCAATATTGTTTATTCTAATATCCTCTAGAAAAGCTTTCATTGTATCACTATCACAACCAGCATCTTTCAAGTTTTGAATCATTGCCTTCTCATTATTCATTATGATTTCCCTTTCCGCTTATTCTGTTAATCTATGCTATTAATCAATACAAGCTTATTACTCCATCCGGGAACAGTCGGATTGTTTTCAACGGCTGACTGAAATTCTTCTGTAAAATCAAAATAACCTACTTTTGTATATTCACCAGAAACCTCTGCATCTTTATAAAAGAGAACAATACGGTTTGGCTCTGAGTAATAAACCTCACCAGCTTTTTCTGAAGTGATAGTTTCGGGATTTGAGGGAATGTCATATCGTGAAGGAATATCGTAATATTGCATAACTTCCCAATTATCATAATCATCATAATGATAGATTGGAAGTCTCCAATTAGCTGTTCCCACATGTCTTATAATAGCTTCTGCTGTGTCATTGTCATACAGATGCATAATAAATGGAGTGCCATCATCGCCAAATTGAACCTCTAATTCTTTCTCTTTCTCGGCAGCAGTATCATTACTGGTATTGTCACTGGTATTCTCATTCTCCATGTTAGTTGTATCTTCTAACGTATTATCTGTATTTTGACTGCTTTGATTTTCTGTTTTTGAATTATTGTCCTGCTCCCTGTTATTCTTATTATTCTTATCTGACTGACCACATCCAGTTAATGTGAATGTAAACACAAGAGTAAAAGTGAGTATGACAGAAATTTTTCTTAAAATATTCATATCTATTCCTTTCCTGCATCAGTTCTTTGACACAAATTTTTTAATCTGTTTCTTAGCTTCTGTTGCTATTATACTGCATCTTCTTATTTATAACAAATACTTATATTACATACTTATTAATAACTATTAGGCATAGCTTTTCCTTTCTTTTTTTACTTTTATTCTCATTATTTAAGAAAAGGATTATGACAAGAAGTTTTTCAGAACATGAAAATCATATTGTAAAAAAACAGACAACAGAAAAAATTGTTCTGTTGTCTATCGTATCATTTTTATTCTTTTACCGGAAAAAAGCATCTATATTCTTTTCTGCTGCATTTTGAAAACGATTTAAGTTATGTGCATAAACCATAGTGGTCTGAATATTTTTGTGTCTTGCCATGGCTTGTGTATCTTGTAAACTCGCTCCTCCTAATAAGGCAAGTGTAACTGCTGTATGGCGAAGACTATGTGTTGTTATTTTAGAAGAATTTAATCCAGCTTGTATTAATGCATTTTTTACAATTATTCGTATCGAACGTGTGGTCAGTCTTTCTCCTTTATTTTGATTAGAAGCTGAGATAAAGAGCGGTTCTGTTTCATCTTTCGATTTTCTTAGTTTTAAATATTCTAATAAAATGTGATATAAATCATCTGTTAAAACAACAAATTCATCTTTGGTTTTTCTGCCTTTTCCCCATACATACAAAATCGTCTGCCCTGCTTCTGAATCAATATCTTCAATATTAAGCCTCACAATCTCTATTTCCCTCAGTCCTGTCCGAATCATCAAGTTAATGATACAATAATCTCTCATGACAAAGAGAGGGTCTTTTTCTTCTTGTAAAACAGTCTGCATAAGTTCTTTGGCTTGTAAAATAGATAGTGCTTTCTTTTTATTTCCTGTTTTATCCTTTACCTTTTTAATTCCAGTAGAAATATTAGGATAGGCATGAATATCACAAGTGAAGGAAAAAAATAAGCGTATTGGAACTAAATATAGATTTACGGTAGCAGGTTTTTTAGTTTTTAACAATAAGTTCTTATAATTTAAGATATCTTCATGTCTTGGTTGTTCGATTTGATTTTCTTCTAAATAGCGAAAAAAGAATGTTAAATAAGAAGTATATCTTGTTCGTGTAATATCAGAAACATCTATGCTGGATAGAAAAACTTTCACTAAATCTTGAAAATTTATTTCTTTTCTATTAGAATATTCAGGATAGGCAGAATACGTCGTCGTAATATCCATAATATCTTCTCCTCTTTTAAAATTTTATTGACTTGTGTTTTTTTCTGGCCAGCCTTGTATATGACCATTTAAAATAGCTCGAAACATACGTTCTTTTACACCCGGATTTTCAAGATTTAATTGATAGATTAAATCTTTTGCATAGGCTCTTTTTGTATTTCCATCCATCGGACATGGACTTTTTACCACTGGAAGCTGATATCTATTCTGAAAACAAATGATATCTGTTTCATTGACGTACATAAGAGGTCTAATCACCACTAATTTCATTTTATCTAGATAAGTATACGGAGAAAAGGAATGAAATCTCCCTTCATATAATAAAGATAGTATCATAGTTTCTATGATATCATCTTTATGATGAGCATAAGCGATTTTATTACATCCTAATTCTAATGCTTTACTATTTAATGCACCTTTTCTCATTTTTGCGCACAAAGAACAAGGACTGTTTTCCTTTCTTTCTTTAAAAACAATATCCGCAATTTCTGTTTTTACTATGCTATATCTGATATCCAACTGTTCGCATAATTCTTTTATCGCAGACAAATTTAAGTTTTCAAATCCTAAATCCACTGTAATTGCCTCAATAGAAAATTTCTTAGGATAAAACTTTTTTATTCCTTGTAACGCATATAATAAGGCTAAACTATCCTTTCCGCCCGAAATACCAATGGCAATATGATCCCCTTCTTCTATCATCTGATAATCCTCTAATGCTTTTCTTGTATATCTATATAACTGCTGTAATTTCATTTTAAAATACCCTTTCTAATACATTCATTAAAGTTTATCTTACCCTATTTTACCATAAAGTTTTTTATTAGAAAAGGGATTTTTTTGCAAAAAGAAAGAGCCAATAACAGCAATTCAAAAACTCTGCTTCTTATTGGCTCTGCATCTGATTTTTTTTCAGATATCTTTTTTCTAATTCATCATCTTTCCTTTTAAAACATCTTTTGCTTTTTTGATATTTTCTTCTTCTGTTCTCCAGATTTCATACTCGCTGATGCCTTGTAATCCCATATTTACTCTTTCATTCCGGTATATCATTTTGCTTGGTATGGTTATTTTTCCAGACATATGAAAAGTAGAGAGAGATGTTTTTTCTAAAAAGCTTTGTATTACCTGTGCATTGACTCCGCCCCCTGCCATAATACAAATCGAGTTTTTTTCCTCTTCTATCTTTTTTTGTAGTGTATTTAATAAATCCATTCCTTTCATACAACTATCTTCCTGTCCAGAGGTCAAAATGGTGTCTACTCCAAGTTCTATCGCCTGTTCCAATGCTTTGAGAGGATTTTTACACACATCAAATGCACGGTGAAGTGTTATTTTTCTTCCTTTACCAAGCTCTATCATTCGTTTCATCGCTTCTATATCCAGTTCTCCATCTGGTTTCAGACAGCCGATTACCAATCCATCTGCTCCCTCAGAGGAGAAAAGCTTCACTTCTTCATACAAAATCTCTAATTCATAAGCAGTATAAAGAAAATCTCCAAATCTAGGTCTTAATAAGACATGGATAGGAATATCTGTATTCTT
>CANRVK010000160.1 GCA_947643285.1 uncultured Eubacteriaceae bacterium | reverse complement strand
TGAAGAGAAATGAAAAGATATATGAAAAAAGGTATCGCCATCAGTTTGAGTGCTATGTTGGTTTTTGAGATATTTTATATATTGCCAGTCTATTTTGTTAGTTATGCAAGAGTGGGAGAAGAAGAGATTTCTAATGTTGAGATTATGGAAAGTAGAAAAGAGATTAAGCCAGAAGAGGATAATAAAAATGTTTCAAGAAGTTTAGAAAGTGATTTTGATATTCTTTTTTTTGATAATGATGGAATTGGCAGTGCATTATTAATGGGATATTATGGAGATGATGAAATAGTAGTAATACCAGGGGAAATAGGGACAATATATGATAGGGCTTTTTCTGGTAATAATTTAACAAAAGTAATATTACCAGAAAAAGTAAAGTATATAGGAAAAAATGCTTTTAATGGATGCGCAAGATTGACCTATTTGAATCTTCCAGAAGGAATAACAGAGATAGAAGAGTCAGTTTTTGCGGGCTGTAGTAGTTTAACAGAATTGGTATTACCAAAAGGTTTAACCCATATAGGACATGGTGCTTTTAGCGGGTGTAGTAGTTTAACAGAATTAATATTACCAGAAGGAGTAATGGATTTAGGATATGCTGCTTTTATTAGCTGCAGAAATTTAACAAAAATAAAGTTACCAGAAAAGTTGACACATATAGAACAAGAAACTTTTATGAATTGTAGTAATTTAACAGGATTGACATTGCCAAAAGAGTTAATGAGAATAGGAAATGCTGCTTTTAGAGATTGTAATAATTTGACTTTGACAGAAGTAATGTTACCTGAAAAATTAGAATACATAGGGCGTTATGCTTTTAAAAACTGTAGTAGTTTAACAGAGCTAATATTGCCAGAAGGAATAACAAAGATAGAAGAATCAGTTTTTGCAGGCTGTAGTAGTTTAACAAAAGTGATATTACCAAAAAGTTTAATAAGTATAGAGAATAATGATTTTAGCGGTTGTAGTAGTTTAACAGAGTTGATATTACCGGAGGGTTTAACAAGTATAGGGAATAGTGCTTTTAGTGGCTGTAGTAGTTTAACAAAAGTGACATTACCAAAAAGTTTAATAAGTATAGAGAACAATGCTTTTAGCGGGTGTAGTAGTTTAACAGAGTTGATATTACCAGAGGGTTTAACAAGTATAGGGAATAGTGCCTTTAGTGGCTGTAGTAGTTTGACAAAAGTGACATTACCAGAAGGGCTAACAAGTATAGAGGATCATGTCTTTCATAACTGTAGTAGTTTAATAGAATTGATATTACCAGAAAGGCTAACAAGTATAAAAGACTATGCTTTTAGTGGCTGTAGTAGTTTAACGGAATTGATATTACCAGAAAGCCTAACATATATAGGAATGCATGCTATGGATGATAAAAGTTTAGAAAAAGTGATATTTCCGAAAGGATCAATAGATATAAATTTTGCTGCTTTTAGCAGTATAGGTTCTAAGGATTCTAAGCTAACAATCTATTGTTATGCTGGTTCAGATGCGGAAGAATATGCAAAAGAGAAAAAAATTCCTTATCAATTAATAGGTAATGGAGATGAGGTGGAGGAAACGTTAGTTTCTAGTTTTTCTATCGATTCTACAGCAATGGGGACATTGGATAGTACAATAAAGGTTAAGGGAAGTTTAGTTTTAAATGATGATATAGAAACTTCTTCTTCTATTTTGTCTTCTGAGGTGGAGAAGATTTCTTGGGTGAGCAGTGATTCTAGTATTGCGGAAGTGACCAATTGGAGTAGTGAGAGTGAAGAGGATAATCGAAAAGCGGCTTTGCAGATTTGTGTTACGCCATATCAAGAGGGAAGGGTAACGATTACGGGAAAGACATCGAATGGTTTGACGGCAAGCTGTGAGGTGGTGATATCTAAGGTGGAAGAAATAGAAGAAAAGGAGGCATCGGTAACGCTGGAGATAGGAGAAAATGCAGAAATTTATGTAAAAGGAGAAGGAAAGGTAAGAGATTCGGTTACGATTACAGGTTCTGCATGGGAAGTAGAAGGGAAGATTTATACTACGTTAGAAGAATTAGAGAAAAAATGTGATACACCAGAGAGGGATTCTTATCGTTTTGAAGGATGGGAATTAGAGGGAAAGAAATTGAGTAAGAATAGTCCTATTTTAGATGGAAACAGATTGCGTGCTGTCTGGATAAAGGTTAAGAATGATTCGGAAAATAATAATAATAGTTCTTCTGGCAGTTCTTCTGGAAGTAAGACGAAAGGAAATCGGATAATTAATGAGGATACAGCAGGTTGTTATAATTTGAGCAAAACAGAGATTTTTTCTCTTTCCCAAGGTATAAGTCTTATTTTAGGTAAGGATACACAAATTGGATTGGTAATTAAAAATGAGGAAGGGATCATGGCGGTATCGGAAGAGGGGGATATAGTATTAAGGAAGAATAGTGGAAGTATGGCAGAGAAGGAATGGGTGTTTGTAGAAGGAGCATGGTATTATTTTGGTTCAGATAGAAAGGCGGTATCTGGGTGGATACAAAATGAAGGAGGGAAATGGTACTATTTGAATCCAGAGAGTAAAAAAATGGAAACAGGCTGGGTGGAGATGGCAGATGGAAAGTGGTATTATTTGGATAAAGAGAATGGAGAGATGAGAACAGGATGGCAAAGAATGGAAGAGGGGGATTGGTATTTTATGAATCCGAAGACAGGGGAAATGATGACAGGATGGATATGTGTAGAAGAGAAGTATTATTATTTAGATGAAACAGGAGTATGTGCTATGAATACTGTGACACCAGATGGATATAGGGTGGATGAAACCGGTATGTGGATAAAATAAGTATGATATAGAAATACTTCCTATAAAAAATTGAGAATTTCAAGAAAATCTTGAAATTCTTTTTAAATTGTGACATACTATATTTAAAGTTATATAATTTCTGATAAATCATATTGGGAGGTATAATTATGGTAGTTTGTTATAATAGACTGTGGAAGTTATTGATCGATAAAGGAATTAATAAAACACAGCTTTGTAAAGAAGCTAAGATTTCTACTAATGCTATGGCAAAATTAGGACGAAATGAAGATGTTCGTGTTGAAGTTCTTATGAAAATTTGTTGTACGCTTGGATGTACTATGGATGATATTATGGAATTTGCAGAAGATATGGAGGGAGAAAATTGATTACAGTGAATGATTATATACAAGATTGTAGCTTGATATCTCCATGTTTTGTATGTGGAGATTCCTTACAGGTAATAGCGAAAATGCCGGATAATAGTGTAGATTGTGTTATAACAAGTCCGCCATATTATATGAAAAGGCAGTATATAGGTGGAGGAATCGGAATGGAATCGACATATCAAAAATACATTGAAAATCTGCTTGCTGTTATTCAAGAAGTATATCGAGTTTTAAAACCAACGGGTTCACTTTGGCTTAATCTTGGAGATAGTTATAAGAATAAACAATTACTTAATATTCCTTACCGTGTTGCAATTAGAATGCAAGATGAACAAAAATGGATTCTTCGTAATACTGTGATATGGGATAAAGTGAAGGGGAGTATGTCCCAATCTAAAGATAGTTTAGGAAATGAATATGAACCTTTTTTTCATTTTGTAAAGAGGAAAAGTGGATATTATTATGATGCAGATGCGGTAAGAAAAAAGCCACGAAAAGCTCATGTTGAAAATGGCGCAGTGGTAAGTGCAACTGGTGTTAGTGGTGTTCGATATAAGAGAAAAATTGAATTAAGTACAGAACTTACAGAGGAACAACGGAAAAATGCATTTATGGCTTTAGATGATGTATTAAATAGAATTAAAAGTGGAGAAATAACTGATTTTAGAATGGTAATTAAAGGAGCTAATCAACGAGTAACAAATGGAAATACATCAAATCTAAGTGGGCGCGCAAAGGAATTAGAAGAAAAAGGTTTCTATTTTCTCTTCTATAACCCTAAAGGAAGTATGATTTCCGATGTTTGGCAGATTATTCCAGAAGACACACAAGGAAGAAAATTGCATTTTGCTCCATATCCTGAAGATTTAATAAAAACTCCAATAGTATTAACATGTCCACCAAATGGTATTATATTAGATCCATTTACGGGAACTGGTACTACAAATTATGTAGCAGCAATGTTACAAAGAAAGTCTATTGGAATTGATATGGCAGAAGAATATTTGATATTAGCCCAAGAAAGATGTGGATTGTTTGGACTATTAAATAATAAAGAAATGGAGATATTATATGAATAAAATTAGTGAGTTTTTTGGTCTGAATTGTGAGGATATGACACAAAATTTTGAGAAAGCAATGAAGAATCAAATATGTCCATATACTGGAAGAATTTGTATTAAGATGAGAAAATCTGATCCTAATGTGAAAATTGGCACTTGTTCAGTGAAATATCAAAATCAAGATATAATTATATGTCCCTTTAGACTTTTGGAATATAATCAAATATTTATAGATTGTCTTCATCTTTTAACAATGCATGAACCGGGAAATGAATTATATTTAGTACCCGAAGTTCAAATTCCGGGAGGATATGTTGATTATTTTTTAGTATCTGTTAGAGAGAAAAAAGTGAAAGATTTTATTGGCATTGAATTACAGGCAATAGATACAACGGGTACAGTATGGTTAGAAAGACAGAAATTTTTAAAGGAATGTGGAATTGAAATAGGATCTGAGGATTTACAAAGTAAAAAGACTTTTGGAATGAATTGGAAAATGACATTAAAAACTATTCTAATTCAGATGCACCATAAAAGTGAAACTTTTGAGAATTTACATAAACATCTTGTTTTAATTATTCAAAAACCATTATATGAACATATGAAAAGTGACTTTAATTTTGATAAGGTTGAAGGAGTTAGACTTGGAGATCCTGTCCATATTCATTCCTATAATTTTATTAAGGCTAAAAACAAATTAAATTTATCTCTTGATTTAAGGGTAAGTACTGATTCTGTAGGAATTGCAAATTGTCTGGGGTTAAATGCAGAAAGTAAAGTTGAGTTACAAGATTTAATAAAAACTCTTGAACCTAAATTAATCGATGCAAATCGCTTGCAAATTAGTGTTAATATTTAGTTTTTAGTACTTAGAATATTATCATTATAAAAAAAGAAGAAATGATAGAATGAATATATTAAAAGATAGTGTTAGAAATAGTATTATTTAGTTATATAAAATCCAAGAAAAATAAGTCAATATTCATATGAAAGAATTTTTATTCATAGAAGAGTCAAAAGACTAACTTAAAGTAAGAATCTATTTCGGAAAAAGCCTTCCTGCTAATAAAGTGAATTGTAAAAGTTTATGAATTTATTGTTTGGATAGTTTTTCGTGAAGTGAGAGTATGACTTTATTTGAAATAGGTTTTTACTTTAAGTGAATCTTTGATATTAGTTTATATTAAAGCAAAGTGCTCAATGTTAAAATTATGGTTACTGCTATAGGGACTGTAACAGTGTCAAGTCCTTTTTTTGAGATGAGTTCAACAAATGTTGCTACAAGAGCGGATAGGAGAGTGATGGTAAAGGATAAATACCATGCGAGTCCGCTTAAAATGAGCATACATAGAAAGCCAGAGAGAAATGAGGTACATAACATAGCAAAACTGCCTTCAAAGGTCTTTTTTCCATCAGAGATATTCCATGGAATGATGTGTTTTCCGAATCGAATACCGATAATAGCGGCGGAGGCATCGCCTATACCCCACATAAGGATAGCTGTAATGGCGATATATTTATGATCGAAAAGTCCCCATGAAAAAGCGATTACAGCAGAAATCATAGTAAATAGAAGGACAAGGCTTATTTTAATTTCTCCTTTTTTCTTTTGTACAAATAGATTGTCGTACCAAGAGTATTTTTCACATAACCTGAGAATGGGATAAACGATTGCTGCAAATAGTAGTGCAGTGAGTGATGCAGTATACCAAGTGTTAGCGATGATAATCATTTCTATCAGGGAAGTAAATGCAATTAAGTGTAAAAGTTTGCGGAAAATATAAGGGGGTATTTTGAAAAAGAGGCGAGTTATCATTAATATGACAGCACTAAAACCGATATATTCACAAAATTCTCCACAACAAATTAGTACACCATAAAGGATAGGAATGGATTTTATTTCTTCCCAATAATGGAGAAGAATCATGGTTGTGCCAAGGATGAGTAGGAGTGCTCCTGTGATAAGACCGATGGTGCGATTTTTTACATAGTTGGCAAATTGAGCAGATATTAAGGAAGATATAGTTGTAATAATTATGCAGATAAGTAAAGTATTCCAACGCTCAAGAATAATGGCAGGTTCTATGAGGATATGGCTGATGGAGGCTATTAGTGCTGTGAATGTCATAATAAAAGTGCTAGTGCCAACTGCAGTTTTCAAATTCATTCCGAGGAAAGAAGTGAATACAATCAGCATCATCATACCGCCGCCAGTACCGACAAAACCAGTGCCAAAGCCTATTGTCAAGCCGAAAAAGAGAGAGATGGCAATGTCTTTTAGGTCTAATTTTGACCCTTTTTCTGTGATATTTTTATGTTCGGTATCTGGTTTGATGAGAAAACGAATACCTATGCAGAAAGTTAAAAACAAAGAAAATGATCCTAAAACTTTATTGCCAGCAAGATATGCGATATAACTTCCTAAAATACACATACTGACGATGCAAATTAGCATGATCCAGCCACGTTTTAGATCAATATTTTTATGTTTTATATATACTCCAGTTGCTACTGCACTTCCGAGAATATCAGAAGCAAGTGCAATGGCAGTTGCTTGATAAGCACCCATTTCTCCGGCGAATGATGGGCATAAAACGATTAAAATAGGAACTATAATTGTTGCAGCAGATAATCCTGCAAATCCTGTGCCCATACCAGCAGCCAAAGCAGCTATTATATACCAAAAGTATTCCATAAGTATCTATTTACTCCTTTTTAATCTAAGATGTATATTCTGAATGAAAGAGGTTAATTTTTCAACAGATTTTTTCGTATTTAGATTTGTTTTATCATATATTTGATGATTTTAAGATCTATGTTATCTAAGAGATTATTATAATAAAATGTTTGTAATTTATCAATATAATGTACAAAAATAGTAGAGAAAGGGGTATAGGTTAGTTTATCTAAGAGTGAAAAAGGGACGCTGCGACAAGGAAGTATTCCAGCGAAGCCGCGCTCTCGCTCTTTCCAGACGTAGTGGTACTAAATTCGCCGTTTCGCTTCTTGCGAAACTGCTCATTAAGTACCAACGTCTTCCAAAGGGCTTCTTTTGGAAGACTTCCTTGCCTTCGCTCGTTTGTTGGCTGTTCTGCTTTTTGAAAAAAAGTTTCACGATGACTATAGAATAAAAAGGGTAAATAGAAATATATTTTTTTCTGATAAGATGATAAAAATATGTTGTTTATTCTTGATTTTTTCAATATTTTCAATAAAAAGTATTTCATGAGTTACTATTCAGGCTTTAGGGTATAAAAATAAATAATTTTTGCCAAAACATAT
>CANRVK010000159.1 GCA_947643285.1 uncultured Eubacteriaceae bacterium | reverse complement strand
TAAGTAATTTAAATATTTTTAAAGAATTTAAATAAGTAATTCATCAAATAGGTGATAGAATGATTTGTACATCAAATATTACATGTGATAAAAGAGCGTGTGTTGTAAATTATTCGTCGTATCTTGATGAGGAGGATGCTATATCAGATAACTCTGGAATTATGATATTAAATATATTGAAGAGAGCAGGAGTGAAGAAAGTAACTTTAGCAGGATATGATGGTTTTGACGATAATTATTTTAATAATTATTATGATGAAAAAATGATAGGGAGTGTAGATTTTGAGAAAATGAATGATATTAATCGTGCTATTATTGCTTATTTAGAAAGAAATAGGGAGAGTTTAGATGTAACATTTCTTACCCCTTCTTTATATAAGAAATATAAAGAATAATAGTTTATTTAGTACATTTAATAAGAAAATTTTTATATAAATAAAATAGAAAATTTTAATGAAACATATGATTGAAAGGAAAAATAGAAAATGCTATCAGATAAACTTGTAAAAAATAAAAGAAGGATTAAAGATATTATAATTGAACAGATAGAACTATTATTAAAAAAATCATTTGAAGAAAAGTGCATACTTTTTGGTGCAGGAATAGGTGGGACAAGTGTATATTCATTTATATGTAATAATATTAAATTGGGAGAACAAAAAATTAAATGTTTTGTAGATAATAATCCATTAAAATATAATACTTATCTATGTAATAAGGAAGTAATTTCACCAGAAGAAATTTTTAAACAATATAAAGGAGAAGCTGTAATTATTTCTTGTGGAGAAGGAGATGAGATTAAAGAACAATTACAAAAGTATTCTGTACCTTTAGAAAAAATATATGTGCCAGATATTGCTGTAATAAAGGAAAATGATCCAGAATTTATCGAGAAAAATTTAGATTATTTTAATCATTTTTATGAAGAATTAGCAGATGAAAAATCACGTAAAGTTTTAGAGAACATTTTAAATTATAAATTATCACATGAAATGAACTACATTACTGAAATTGCAGATAGAAAAGAAGAACAATATTTTGATAGTGATTTGCTTAATTATAAAATGGAAGATATCTTTCTTGATTGTGGGGGATATATTGGAGATACAATTGAATCTTATGTTTTACACAATAAAGGGATATATGACAAAATAATTTGTTTAGAAGCAGATGAGAATAATTGTAAAATAATTCAAAAAATGAGTGATAATTATTGTATAGAATTACATAATATAGCTGCATATAATTATAAGGAAGATTTACATTTTGATAAAATTGGTTCTGGTAGTGGTGCGATATTAGAAAATGGAAGTCCAAAAGCACAAGAGGTGGCAGTAAAAGGAAATACAATTGATGCCATATTAGAAGGACGAAAAGTTTCTTATATAAAAATGGATATAGAAGGTGCAGAATATAAAGCCCTTCTCGGTGCAGTAAATACAATACAAAAATTTAAACCAATGCTCATGATTTCTGTATATCATAAACAAGACGATTTAATTAAAATTCCTTTATTGATAAAGTCATTTAATTATAGATATAAATTTTATTTGCGACATTATAGAAAGCTGTCAGTACAAGAAACTGTGTTATATGTTATTGATACTTCCTATATAGAGAGATAGTGATAAGAAAAATATATTTTATAAAGATAAAATTGAATTATTGACGATAGTTTGCTGGTGCATAAAATCTACTATAGTTGTTTTTACGATCACTCACAATGCCTCATTTTACTAGAATACAGACTAAAAAAGGGCAGATTACACCTCATAATTGAAAATTTAAACAAGCAATCCTGGTAAAATTGCTATATGGAATTCATCATTCTAGTTTTTCCGATACTGTTTTTTTCTTGCTATATAACATGGGCACTTTCTATCTGAAAAATTAATAAATTGTTCTCATGGTAGACATAAAGATTCCTTTTCCAACAATAAAAAATTCTGCCAGAAAAAGTTGCTTTTCTAATATTGCTCATATGATAAGCCACAAAAGGACTTCTGTTTCTGTATAATTGCTATTTCCTGCTTTTTTTCTGCTTCTCTTAATTATTGTATGAAAGAAATTTTAAATTTTATTTCCCTCTTCATCATATAAGCAGAAATATTTTGGTAAAAAAGAAAGTATTTTTAAGTTCATTTTTCAGAATCTCTTGTAAATTTTTATCTAATTTAGTAAAATTACTTTGTAAATTCATGACAATCATCTTTTTCATGAATATTTTAGTTAAAAATATTTTACACAAAAATATCAATCCTATACTAAATGCTGTTATTTCTATTTCTTTGGCAATTATATGTGGGTTTTCGCTCAACAGATATGTGGAAAAATCTATCATAAAAAGATTGAAAGAAAAGGATATGAGGTAAAATAAAACCATAGGTTATTGTTTGATACTTTATCAGCATATCTTAAGAATACTATATTTCATTGAATTAAAAAGTAAATTTACAGGACTAAAAGTTAAATTATTTAGTGCAATTTTATATGATATATGTTATACTGATTTTATAAGGTTAAGAAAAAGCTATTCAATGGAGATAAAAAGCATGGCAATTAAATCAATTAAAGTTTTAAATGTTATGGGATTTCAACATCAATGTAGAAAAAATAATAAGGATTGTAATACATTTCATGATCCATTTCAATTACAATTTTGTGACGGCATTAATATATTTCTTGGTGAGAATGGAGTAGGAAAGACTACATTACTTAAAATGATTTATGCAGCAACGCAATGGTCAATATCACAAGTAAATGATGAAAAAACAGAAAAATTTGTTGATTTTTTCTCCAGCAATTTATCTGATATTGATTTATTAAAAAATTGTGGAAGAGAAAAGGAATATTCTTATTTTGAAATCTCAGATGGAGAACATACCTTTACCAATAGTCTATCTCACAAGAAAATTTTAAATTATAATCAATGGCGAGGTTTGAATATTCAATCCATCTATATTCCAACAACAGAGATGCTATCTCATTCTAAAGGATTTCTAGCATTAAATAAGAAGTTCAAATTTCCATTTGATGGCACATAGATCGATATTATTGTGAATGCTTCTTTACCAGAAGCAAGAAAACTGCCTGTTTTTATGGAAAATATCTTAGAGAAAATTAGTAAAGTAATTGATGGAACAATTATAATGGAAAATGATACTTTTTATGTAATAAAAACAGATGGAAGAAAAGTAGATTTTTCTTTGGAGGCGGAAGGGTTACGTAAACTAGGATTATTATGGAAATTAATTCGTAATGGTCTTTTAGAAAAAGGAACAATACTTTTATGGGATGAACCAGAAGCAAACTTAAATCCAGAACTATTTCCGCTTATTGTAGATATTCTATTAGAATTAGAACAGGCTGGTATACAAATTTTTATAGCAACACACAGTTATAACCTAGCAAAATATTTTGAAATTAGAAGAGAAAAAGAAAAACAAGTATTATATCACAATTTATATCGCGCTTCTTCTAATACCACACCTGAATATAACCTATTAGAAATAGAGAAAGAACAAGAAATTTATAGTCAGTCGGCATATTATTTAAGTATGTTGGAGGAAAATAAAATGATTATAGCAGATGATAATCTTTTAGAAGAAGCAATGAAAAAGAATATATATCCACAATATCCAATTTATAATATGGAATCTTTCAAAAACTAATCATGATATATCAGAAAAAAGGGATACTATGATAAATTTTAACACTATATTAAGTCAACCAGAATATCAATTTCTCCAGACAAATTTTCGTTTAAAAAATAACCTGATTTTATTGGGTATCTCTGGAAGTTATGCCTATGGCACAAATAATGAAAAAAGTGATCTGGATTTGCGTGGCATCATGCTCAACCAAAAGTCAGATTTAATTGGAATGACAAAATATGAGCAATATATAGACGATAAAACAGATACCACAATTTATACTTTTAATAAAATTATCCATCTTCTTTTAGATTGTAATCCAAATACGATAGAATTATTAGGTCTAAGACCAGAACATTATATTTATTTATCCGAAATAGGAGAAGAGCTATTAGAAAGAAAATCTCTTTTTTTGTCCAAAAAAGCAGTTTATTCTTTTGGAGGATATGCCAGTCAGCAGCTTCGCCGCTTACAAAATGCGCTCGCTAGAGATAGTGTTTCACAGGCAGAAAAAGAGAGACATATTTATAATTCCGTGAAAAATGCGATGTATGAGTTTCTGACAAAATATCAGAAAATAGAAGAGGGAAGATTAAAAATATATCTGGATCATGCAGTAAACCCTGATCTAGAATCAGAAATATTTGTAGACGTGAACTTAACACATTATCCGCTTCGCGATTACCGAAATATTTGGTCAGAAATGAATAATATTTTAAAAGATTATGAAAAGATCGGAAAAAGAAATAAGAAAAAAGATGATGATCATCTCAATAAACATGCCATGCATTTAATAAGACTCTTTATGATGGCGATTGACATTTTAGAAAAGGGAGAGATTCGCACTTATCGGGAAGAAGAACAAGAACTTTTATTGAGCATACGCCGTGGAGATTTTCAAAAAGAAGATAGAACATTCTCAGACGAGTTTTATAAACTATTGGCGGATTATGAAAAAAGATTAGAGCTTGCAGCAGAGCACACATCTTTACCAGATGAACCAGACTATAAAGCAGTAGAACAATTCGTGATGAAAGTGAATGAAAGAGTGGTACGAAATGAAATATAAAGAGTATGAAGGAAAGATAGAGGAGTTAATTCAGAGTAAGCTAAAGGAAATAGAAAAGAAAGAGCAAGTAAAAATCTTATATGCGGTAGAGAGCGGAAGCCGTGCTTGGGGCTTTGCGTCTTCCGATAGTGATTATGATGTGCGATTTGTCTATATCCGCCCTAAAATAGAATATTTGAAACTAGAAGATAAAAAAGATTTCATTGATTGGGAATTAAATGAGATTTTAGATATCAATGGTTGGGATTTATCAAAAGCATTAAAACATTTTCATAAGTCTAATGCGAGTCTATTTGAATGGGCTAATTCTCCTATTATTTATTATTCCACTCCAGAATGGAAAGAAGTGATGCAGACAGCCAATTCTTATTTTTCTGTGAAAGCTTCTATTTATCATTATTATGGAACAGCGAAGAGCAATTATCAGGCATATTTCACAGAAGATAGGATCAAATATAAAAAATATTTCTATGTTCTTCGACCGCTGCTTTGCTGTAAATGGATAAAAGAAAACTCCTGTCCGCCTCCTGTTTTATTTGAAACATTATTAGAGGAAGAAACAAAAGAAGAATTAAAAATCCTGATAAGAGAATTAATAGAGAGAAAAAAACAGATGTTAGAAAAGGAAGATGGAGAGAGAATTGATAAATTAGATGACTATATAAAAGATAATCTTTCCTATTATAAAGAATGGTTAGAAGAACAAAAAGATGATAGAAATCCTGACTGGAAACCATTAGATACTCTATTTTTAAAAATGCTATCTTAAATCATAAAAAAAGAAGTACATTCTATATTTTATTCGATAGAATACAAATGAGCTGTCACAAAATAGATATTTCATTTAATAGAATAATAGAAATCTCTTATTTCGCAGCAGCTCATATCGCCTAATATTTCTTATTCCCTGACCTTTTTCGGATTTTTGGGAAAATATCCTCTTTTTACATGAATCTTTTGATCTTTTAATTCTTTTATACTCCAAAAACAAGTAAAACTGAGAATACCAAAAAAAGAAGAAGTAGTGATATTTCCTATAAAGATAGATAAAAGAAAGAATATAATACCACTAACTAAGAAGATAGGCCAAACTTTGCTGGTGAAATAATATTCTACTTTTATTACAATAGGCTGAAAGAAACTGATAACGAAAAAAGCAAAGAGTCCAATCCATATCCCATGAAAATCCATAAGACTACCCCCTTTTTCTATTTTGATTCTGATAGTACAACATTTTTTCTTCTACTCCACATCCTAATCCTGTATAAGATTGATAGAGATATTTCAGAATACAACTCTTTACAGGAGAAGCCGTTTGATAGAGTTCTGAAGCGATATTATCTATTAAATGTTCTTTTTGTTCTTCACAAAGAGAGAGATAATGTTCTCCTGCCTGAGAAAAGTTATCTGGATTAGGAATTTCACTGCGCTGTATTTCTCCATTAATAGAAATCCCTTCTCCACTTGTCACTAAATTATCAGGTGTCCAGCATTTTTGAGAATTTACAGGAATTTTGCGAAATTCTGGTCCTAAACGCCGTCTTTGCGCATCCCAATAAATAAAAGAACGTCCCTGTAACATCTTATCTTTGGACAACTCAATTCCATCAATTAAATTAGCAGGAGAGAAAGCGACCTTTTCCACTTGTGCCTCATAATCATCTGGATTTTTTTCCAAAGTCAAACGCCCTACTTTAATAAGTGGATAATCTTCTTCTGACCAGATTTTTGTATCATCAAAAATGTCAAATTTAATAGAAGCTGCTTCTTCTAATGGGATAAGCTGTACACAAAAATCATATTCTACCGTTTTTCCGCCTGCTAAAGTCTTATATAGATCTTCACCAGCGATATTTGGATTATCTCCGGCTAAACGAATAGCTTCCTTGCGATCTATCGTTTTCGTGCCAGCTACAGGAATCATATGATATTTTACACAATATCTTTTTTCTTGTGCATTTACCCAGATATAAGTATTCACACCATAAGCTCTCATACAGCGTAAGTTATCTAATGTTCCTAAATCAGAATAAAGCCAAGTTAAGAAATGCATCGCTTCTGGATTTTCTGCTACAAAACACCAAAATGCCTCTGGGTCAGGCAGATTATTGATAGGAGAAGGAGAAAGCGATTTTATCGCGCGTGGAAATTTTATCGCATCTCTTACAAGAAATACAGGGATATGATTACACAAAAGATCAAAAATTTTATCCCCTAAATAAAATTTGGTAGAAAATCCTCGGACATTTCTAGAAGTATCAGGTGTCCCCTTTGTGCTCACAGCCAGAGAAAAGCGGCTGAATGTTCGGGTTATTTGTCCCTCCCTTTGTAAAAAACATGCCTTTGTATAAGCTTTCATAGAACGTGTACAGCGAAAATATCCAAAAGCACCATAACCCTTTACATGTACCGCTCTTTCTAGAATTTTTTCATTTACAAAAGTTTCTAATGTTTCATGCAGAGTAGTATCTTGTAAAAGAACTGGTCCATCAGCTCCTACTGTGAGAGAGTGTTCCACTTTTGAAGTCATATTTTGCTTCATATAGTTTCCTTTCGCCATTTAGATAAAAATACTCCTTTCTATTATATGCAGAAGAAAGAAAAAGGTAACTTCTAAAAGATAGGGAATAAAAAATTTGCCTTTAAACAAATAAAAACCCCGACTTTATCGAGGTTTTAGAAAAATATATGTATTTTAATATAAGGGTAATGCAGTTGACGGGACTTGAACCCGAACCCACGTAAGTGGACATGAACCTGAATCATGCGCGTATGCCAATTCCGCCACA
>CANRVK010000158.1 GCA_947643285.1 uncultured Eubacteriaceae bacterium | reverse complement strand
GGGTTTGCTCATTAAGTACCAACGTCTTCCAAGGGGCTTCTTTTGGAATAGGTGCTTGCTTTCGCTAGTTTATTGGCTGTTCTAGGAGAAGAAATAATATTTTCTACAAAAATAAAGAATTGAAATAAATTATTATAATTCTGATATCATGTTTCACAAATTTTTTCACTTGTCCATGATACAGACTAGCACAGGAAGATAGCTATTCCAAAAGAAACCCCTTGAAAGACGTCGGCACTTAATGAGCGGTGCGGTGACGCGCCGAGAATTTAGTGTCCGTTACGTCTGGAACGGAGCGAAAGCGCGGTTTCGTTGGAATAGCTATCTTCCTGTGCGAACCTTTGGTCAAAATACACCTCAAAAACAGTGATTTTATCTCTTATTAAGTTCATATTTTAAGCTATTCTATTTAATATAGACTGTCATAAATTTTTGAGATTAATAATGGAAAAACTAACAATACCCTAACCATTTATCATAGATGTTTGCATTTCTGAATAAAATTTCTTGCATTATATTTCCGAAACAATTATAATTAAAAACAATACAAAGAAGTTAATTGATTTAGGAGGATGAATTTAGAATGATAAAATTATCGAAAGAGGGAGCATATCTCTTATATGGGAATAAAATAGTGGAGGAAACAGAAGAAGTAAAGGAAACAGAGGCTATTTTAAAGCAGGAACTGGGAGAAAAGCTTATTTCAAAGGAAGAAGCCATTAAAAATACTATGGCATATCGGATTTTAGAACAACATAATACTTCTGGAAATATGGAAAAGCTAAAAATAAAATTTGATAGATTGACTTCTCATGATATTACTTTTGTTGGAATTATTCAGACAGCAAGGGCTAGTGGATTGGAAAAGTTTCCTGTTCCCTATGTATTGACAAATTGCCATAACAGTCTATGTGCAGTAGGAGGTACGATTAATGAAGATGATCATATGTTTGGACTCTCCTGTGCTAAAAGATATGGCGGAGTATATGTGCCACCACATCAAGCTGTTATTCATCAGTACGCCAGAGAAATGCTTTCAGGAGGCGGAAAGATGATTTTAGGTTCAGATAGCCATACTCGTTATGGTGCTCTTGGAACAATGGCGATTGGAGAAGGTGGTCCAGAGATTGTAAAACAGTTATTGGAACAGACCTATGATATCAATATGCCAGAAGTAGTAGGAGTTTATTTGACAGGAACACCACAAAAGGGAGTAGGACCACAAGATATCGCATTAGCAATTATAGGAGAGGTTTTTGCAAATGGATATGTGAATAATAAAGTGATGGAATTTATAGGAGATGGCATAGAAAATCTGAGTGTAGATTATCGAATCGGAATCGATGTTATGACTACAGAAACTACTTGTTTATCCTCTATTTGGAGAACAGATGAAAAAGTAAAAGATTATTATGAATTACATGGAAGAAAAGAGGAGTATTTAAAATTAGAACCGGGAGAAATTTGCTATTACTCTGGAATGATCTATGTAGAATTAGATAAAATTAAACCAATGATTGCGATGCCATTTCATCCAAGTAATACTTATACGATTGAGGAATTAAATGCGAACTTAATGGATATTTTAGATGATGTAGAAAAAAGAGCATTAGTGAGCTTGAATAATAATCATGTAAGGTTTACATTAAAGGATAAAGTGCGTGATGGAAAATTATATGTGGAACAAGGAGTTATCGCTGGATGTGCCGGAGGCGGATATGAAAATATCTGTGATGCGGCTGATATTTTGCAGGGAAAGAGCATTGGAGCGGACGAGTTTTCTTTGAGCATTTATCCTGCCAGCCAGCCAATTTTTATGGAATTAGTGAAAAATGGAAGAATCGCTGATTTAATGGCAACAGGTGCTACGGTGAGAACTGCTTTTTGTGGCCCTTGTTTTGGAGCAGGAGATGTGCCTGCGAATAAAGGGTTAAGTATTCGTCATTCCACCAGAAATTTTCCAAATAGAGAAGGTTCTAAGATAACAAATGGTCAAATCGCGTCTGTAGCTTTAATGGATGCGAGATCTATTGCAGCTACAGCAGCCAATAAAGGGTATTTAACAGCCGCTACTGATATAGATGTAAATTATAGCAAACCTAAATATTTCTTTGATAAGAGTATTTATGAAAACCGTGTCTATAATGGTGTTGGAAAAGCTGACCCTTCTGTAGAGGTCAAGTTTGGACCGGGAATTGTGGATTGGCCGCAAATGTCACCTCTTACAGAAGATATTTTATTAGAAGTGGTTTCTGTCATTCACGATCCTGTTACCACTACAGATGAATTAATCCCTTCAGGAGAAACTTCTTCTTATCGTTCTAATCCATTAGGTTTGGCAGAATTTACTCTCAGCAGAAAAGATCCGGGCTATGTATCGAGAGCAAAAGAAGTGAGGTTAGCAGAAGAAGTCCGTGTGACAGGCGCATGTCCGATGAGAAAAAATGAAGTGATTGGGAATGCATTCCGAACAATTAAAAAAGCATATCCTGACCTAAAGGCTAGAGCAACAGAGATCGGAAGTGTTATCTACGCCGTGAAGCCCGGAGATGGATCAGCGAGAGAGCAAGCGGCTTCTTGTCAGAGAGTACTTGGTGGTCTTGCTAATATCGCTCATGAATATGCGACAAAGAGATATCGCTCTAATTTAATCAATTGGGGTATGCTTCCATTTATTCTTCCAGAAAAAGAATTGCCATTTGGAAGAGGAGATTGTATCTTTATTCCGGGAATTGTCACAGCTATTCGGGAAAAAAGAAAAGAGATAAAAGCTTATGTAGTAAAAGATACATTAGAAGAATTTGAACTTCAATTAGGAGAACTCACAGATGAAGAGAGAGAGATTATTTTGAAGGGCTGTCTGATTAATTATAATAGAAAAGAAAAATAGGTGTTATTCAGTAACTAGAAAAGGGAGTTGTTGTTCCAGTAGATTATTTATCTACTTTTGCAACAGCCCCTTTTTTTTATTATATTGTTTAGATTCTATCTGTATTTTAATAAATTTCTTATAAAATCAAGTAAAACAAAGGTTCGCTCCGGCAAAGAAGTATTCCAACGAAGCCGCGCTCTCGCTCCG
Source organism: uncultured Eubacteriaceae bacterium (assembly GCA_947643285.1). Taxonomy (GTDB): domain Bacteria; phylum Bacillota; class Clostridia; order Lachnospirales; family Lachnospiraceae; genus MGBC136627. The sequence goes on along the minus strand of CANRVK010000158.1, from coordinate 4,443 downwards.
TTCCAGACGTAGTGGTACTAAATTCGCAACCCCTTACAGGCTTGCTCATTAAGTACCAACGTCTTCCAAGGGGCTTCTTTTGGAATACTTCTTTGTCGAAGCGAACCTTTTACGAACCTATGTGAACCTCTTGTGAAAACCTTTAACTTTGTGATACCTTAAAGAAGAAATAAAAAATATAGGATCAAGAATTTGGAAAAGAACCAATTTTCCGTTGACATATTATATACCGATTGGTATAATAAGAAAAAGAAAGGGAAAGTGGTATGGATAATAAGGAAAATATACTAGAATGTGCATTGCATTTATTTTTCAAACGTGGGTATGATACAGTAGGAGTACAGGAGATAGCGGAAGTATCTGGTATTACAAAACCTACCTTATATTATTATTTTAAAAGTAAAAACGGTCTGTTGAAGAGTTTAATTGAAAAAAAAGGATCGATTTTATTGCGTGATATTAAAGAAGCAGTTTCTGGAATGGAAGTGGGAGATGTTCAGGGGAAATTACTTCATTTGGCTAGAGCTTATATTGATTTTGGAGTAAAAGAGGAGGAATTTTACTTTTTTATGCTCTCTTTAATGTATTCTCCACGGGAAAATGAAGCTTATCTTACAATTATACCTTTAATAAGAGAACAATATTATTTAGTGACTAAGGTTTTTGAACAGGCAGCAGGAAGTCTTGGGAATATGAATGGAAGGCAGGAACAATTTGCAGCAGGATTTTTGGGAACATTACATTGCTTTATGATGGTACAAAGTGAAAAAGGAATAGAGATGCAGACAATCAGAAATGATGCTACTGCATATGCGATTGTTCATCAATTTTTACATGGGATTTATTCTTAAAAGTCAATGATCTGTCGCTTATAAAAGCGGGGATTTTTATAGTAATTTGTTAAATTTTGGATCTTATATTAAAAAATGGAGGCTGACAATATGAGTAAATGGTATGAAGAAGCGGTTTTTTATCATATGTATCCGCTGGGACTGGCAAATGCGCCTTTAAAGAATGAAGAAGAAACAATAGTACATCGTTTTGAAGAAATTAAAAAGTGGATTCCTCATCTGATAGATTTAGGATTTACAGCAGTTTATATTGGACCATTATTTGAATCTTCCACACATGGATATGATACAAAAGATTATAAAACAGTGGATAGAAGATTGGGAGATAATAAAGATTTTAAAGAGTTTGTAGAAGAATGTCATAAAGCAGGAATTCATGTGGTAGTAGATGGTGTATTTAATCATACAGGAAGGGAATTTTTCGCATTTGAGGATATTAAAAAGAATAGAGAGAACTCACCTTATAAAGATTGGTATAAAGGCATTAATTTCTGGGGAAATACTCATTATAATGATGGTTTTGGGTATGAAGCGTGGAGAAATTGTTTTGAATTGGTTAATTTGAACTTATGGAATAATCAGGTGAAGGAATATTTATATGATGTGATTCGCTTCTGGATACAGGAATTTAATATTGATGGAATAAGATTAGATTGTGCAGATTGTCTGGATTTTGAATTTATGAAGGGTATGAGAAGAATGACATCACAGATAAAAGAAGATTTCTGGCTCATGGGTGAAGTGATTCATGGAGATTATTCTCGCTGGGCAAATGATGAAATGCTACATTCTGTGACAAATTATGAACTTCATAAGGGGCTGTATTCTGGACATAATGATCATAATTATTTTGAAATCGCGCATACCATACGGCGTCTGTTTGATGGAAATGGCGGTATCTGTAAAGGCAGAAAGTTATATACTTTTGTAGATAATCATGATGTAGAAAGAATAGCGAGTAAGTTAAAGGTAAAAGAACATTTATATCCTGTTTATATTTTATTATATACGCTTCCCGGAATCCCTTCTGTTTATTATGGAAGTGAATGGGCGATAGAGGGGAAAAAGGAAAATGGAAGAGATGAACCGCTCCGTCCAGCGATTGATATTGAAAAACAATGTCAAATAGAGAGTCCATTTATGGATTTTGTTAGGGAATTGGGGAAAATTCATAAAGAAAATGAAGAATTATCTTATGGAAAATATAGAGAATTAGTTCTGACAAACAGACAGTATGCATTTGCTAGAATAGCAGAAAATTCTGCGGTTATTGTAGCTGTGAATAATGATGATAAGAAGGCAACCATTAGGATACCAAATATAGGGAATATAACAGAAAATACAAAAGCAGTGGAATTATTTTCACAGAAGGAGGTAAAACTAGAAGCAGGTGGAGTGATAAATTTAGAATTAGAAGAGAACAGCGGAAAGATAATTAAGATTTGTTATTGAGAAAATATTTGTAAAAAACAAGTTAAAAATGGAAAAGGATGAAAATAAAGTGAAAGATATGAATAATGTAAAAGAAACAGGAATTATTACAGAAGTAGATCGATATTTGTTTGGAGAAGGAACACATTATGAGATATATAAAAAATTAGGCGCACATGTGATGGAGCTAGATGGAGTGAAAGGGGTTTATTTTGCAGTTTGGGCTCCAAAGGCAAAGAATGTGAGTGTAGTAGGAAATTTTAATGGTTGGATGGGGTATAATCATAATATGAATAAATTAGCTGATTCTGGAATTTTTGAATTATTTGTTCCGGGACTTTCAGAAGGAGAACTTTATAAATTCGCGGTTACTTCTATGAATGGAGAAACTTGGCTGAAAGCAGATCCATTTGCCAATGCATCTGAATTTCGTCCAGCATCTGCTTCTATTGTGACAAATATAGAAGGATATGATTGGGAAGATACAGAATGGATGGAACAGAGAAAAGAAGAGGATAATAAAAAGAAACCCATGGCAATTTATGAAGTGCATTTGGGATCTTGGAAAAAGACAAATGATGAGAAGAGATGCGGCTTTTATAATTATCGGGCTATTGCGGAGGAATTAGGAGCTTATGTGAAGGAAATGGGCTACACTCATGTGGAATTGATGGGGATAGCGGAACATCCTTTTGATGGTTCTTGGGGTTATCAGGTTACAGGCTATTATTCTCCTACTTCACGTTATGGAACAGCAAAAGATTTCATGTATTTTGTGGACTATATGCATAAACTCGGAATAGGTGTTATCTTGGATTGGGTACCTGCTCATTTTCCGAGAGATGAATATGGATTAGCGAATTTTGATGGTTCTTGTGTATATGAATATGCGGATTCTAGAAAGGGAGAACATCCTGATTGGGGAACAAAGATTTTTGATTATGCTAAAAATGAAGTTTCTGATTTTTTAATCGCTAATGCGCTGTTTTGGGTGAATGAATTTCATGTAGATGGACTCAGGGTGGATGCCGTAGCATCTATGTTATATTTAGATTATGGAAAAACACCGGGAAATTGGATACCTAATAAGTACGGCGGACACGAAAATTTAGAAGCGATTGAATTTTTTAAACATCTAAATTCTATTATGGAACAGAGGGCAAAGGGTGCGATCATGATCGCAGAAGAATCGACAGCATGGCCATTAGTGACACATGAACCAGAAGAAGGAGGTCTTGGGTTTACATATAAATGGAATATGGGATGGATGAATGATTTCCTAGAGTATGTAAAGATTGACCCCTACTTTAAAAAATACAACCATCAAAAGATGACATTTGGAATGACATATGCCTTTTCAGAAAATTTTATTTTAGTGATTTCTCATGATGAGGTAGTGCATTTGAAACGATCTATGCTAGAAAAAATGCCCGGAACATTTGAACAGAAATTTGAAAACTTGAAGACAGCATATAGTTTTATGTTCGGACATCCCGGAAAGAAATTGCTGTTTATGGGACAGGAGTTTGGACAGATAAGAGAATGGAGTGAGGAGAGGTCATTAGATTGGTATCTGCTGGAAGAAAAACCTCATCAGAATCTACATCAGTATGTCAAGGAATTATTGCATTTATATACCGAACATCCTGCTATGTCAGAGTTAGATGATAGCTGGGAAGGCTTTGAATGGATGAATTGTGAAGATGGGGAGAGGAGTACATTTAGTTTTATTAGAAAAGATAAGAGTGAAAAGAAATGCCTTTTATTTATTATGAACTTTACTCCTGTTTTATGGGAAGATTATACCGTGGGCGTTCCAGAGTCAGGGGCATATCAAGTGATATTAGACAGCACATGGGAGGATTTTAAAAATCCGAAGAAAAAAGTATATCATGCAAAGAAAGAAGAGTGTAATAACAGAAAATATAGTCTTTCTTTAGATTTGCAGCCATTGTCAGCAGTAGTGATGGAATTTTCTATGTCGAAAAAAGAGGAAAATATTTCTAAAAAGAAAAAGAGTATAGAAAAAAATGAAGAAAAGAAATAGTTAGTTTGACTGAAGGGTCAAGGGTTTAAAGGTTCAAAGGTTCGCACAGGCAAAGAACCATTCCAACGAAGCCACGCTTTCGCTCCGTTCCAGACGTAATGGTACTAAATTCGC
>CANRVK010000157.1 GCA_947643285.1 uncultured Eubacteriaceae bacterium | reverse complement strand
CCTGTAGCCATAGCCCCTGATTGACTTAAATAATAAGTCTGTCCAGATATTGTTACTAGCTCGTCCTGAGCCATGTTTCCACTTTTATCAAAATAATACCAAACGCCGTTGATTTGTTGCCAACCTTTAACTTTTACACCGTCTTGTACATATGTCCAACCGTCATCATCATTACCATTCCAACCTTCGTTTGCTGCCATAGTAGTAGAAACAGCACCAATCACCATAACGGACATTGCAGCTAAAACAGCCGCCATTTTAGTAGTTTTTTTCATAACGCACTCTCCTTTTGAGTTTTTTGAAATGTCTAATTGCAATACAGTTGTATTATAATGCAAAATCTCAGAAGGTCAAAAAATCAAACGAAACTATCTATAATTTTCTGAATAAATATAAATATAAATAATATTAGTCCATCCTTTCTACTCTATTATTATAAGAACATTCGCCTTTCACAATTTTCACAAATTAGAACAGCCGATAAACTAGCGGAGGCAAGGAAGTATTCCATAAGAAGCCCCTTGGAAGACGTTGGTACTTAATGAGCAAGCCTGTAAGGGGTTGCGAATTTAGTACCACGTAGTCTTACACGGAGCGAGAGCGCGGCTTCGCTGGAATACTTCCTTGCCGTAGCGCCCCTCCCACCTATAAACGAAACCATAACATAATATTAGTTCCGAAAAGTATAAGAAATATATTATTTGAATTGAAAAGTGATAGAAATAGCCTATTTATATGGCTATAATATCTATATAAACATACCATGAAAGGATGAGGATATGACAATAAATTGTAAAAAACTTGGCAGTTATCAATTTGCCGCAAGCTATATTTATAGTGAACATAAACATAGACATATTGAAATTGATTATATTATTTCTGGCAGATGTATTATGTCATTTCCTTCTGAAAATGTAACTTTACGTCAAGGAGAATGTATTATCATAGCATCAAATACTCCTCATAGTTTTATGGTAGATGGAACACAAGAGTGTAAAATTAGTCAGTTTGAATTTGAAACATTCATAGAAGATAAAGAACTTAGCTTTTTATTATCTGGTAAGGCAGAACCTTATTATAAAATGAAAAACTGCAGTGACATCTATGAAACAGTAAGAAATTTATATCATTACAAAAATTTATCAAATGAATATAAAGACGAACTTTTCCATCTGGAATTTAAAAAACTCATGATTTTTTTACTTTTAAACATAAAACATCAAAAAGAAACTCAAAATAATACCAAAAAAATGTTAGTGAAAAAAGTAGTTTCTTATATAGATGAAAATTATGAACAGGAGATCAGTTTAGAAGAAATCTCTAAAAAAAATCATATAAGCTCTAGCTATCTGCGCAGAATATTTTCAAGTGAAATGGGTTTTAGTGCTATTGACTATATCACAATGCTGCGGTTGGAAAAGGCAAAAGATTTATTGAAAAATAGTAAATTTAGTGTATCTGATATTGCTGTGCATACAGGATATAATAATGTACAGTATTTCAGTAATATGTTTAAACAAAAAATAGGTATTTCACCCACTCAATTTAGAAAACAATTTATCATATAAAAGAAAGGAATTTATTATGGCAGAACAATTTTCATTTAAAAACAGCGTGTGGCAGACACCACTTTTACCAATCATTCCTAAACAAATAGAAGGTGTAAAAGAAAGCAGTATTTGTATTTCAAACAGAAAAAAAGGAGAATGGAATTTCTTATTCAGCGAAATTGCAGATATTCCATCTCCTTTTGCTAAAACTCAAGATTATGACTTTTCCTCTATTCCAGACAATGCGTGGCAAGAGGTAATAGTTCCTGCTTCTCTCACTATGCAAGGCTTTGATATAGAAAATAATAAAGAATATTATTATAAAACCATGATTAAAATTCCCCATGACTATAAAGGAAAACGTATTTTTTTACGTTTTGAAGGAGTATACTCAAATGCGCGTATATGGATAAATAACCAATATATTTGTTCTCATATAGGAGGTTTTACTCCCTTTGACTGTGATATAACCAGATTCGGAAATACAGAAGAGATTACAATGATTGTAGGAATTGCTGACATAGAAGGAACTACAAAAGGCATTTGGAATCCAGAAGGAGCAGCTCTTGGGGATTGTTCCTATGGCAGTTTTTATGGTCATAATAATCTATGTGGAATACTCCGTGATGTTACCCTATTTGTACTCGGCGATAAATTTATAGGACGATTACATACAGAAACCATTCTTTCAGATACAAAAGCACAACTTCATGCAGCGTTAGAAATATATTATCCCAAAAACACCAAAAATGAACATATCAATATTAAAATGGAACTTTATGATAAAGAAGGTTTACAAAAGGCGGTACTTCTTGAAAATATAACAGATTATTATAAAATAACAAATGCGACATTTCCAGATACTGTTATGAATCCTGACAACGAATGGAGAGAAAAACACCCCAAAAGTTATGAAAATGATACCAAAAATGAAAAAAGATTTATCCATACTTTAGCAGAAGAATCCTCTATTTATGATAGTTATGATAAATATGGTCTGAAATTAAATATGATAATAGAAAATCCCATTCTGTGGAATGCAGAAAATCCATATCTTTATACATTAAATATTTCATTACTTGAGAATGACACAGAACTTCAAAAAGATACCATTCTTTTTGGGTTTCGCAGTATTGGCTATGGAGGAAAAGATGGTGGGGATAAAAATAAGCTTTATATAAATGGCAGTGAAATAAAACTCAGAGGTGTATGTCGCCATGATATTTCGTATCAATATGGACGCTCTCTTTCAAAAGAAGAAGAATTAAGTGAAATACTCGCCTATAAACGCAACAACATTAATTTTATTCGCACTTCACATTATCCCGTAAGTGAAAATATGTTAAGTCTTTGCGATCAATATGGAATTTATGTGGAGCAGGAAAATGCTGCCTGTTTTAAAGGAGCAAATGGTGTAGACATATATTGTGCTCCTCAAGATTTTGTAAATGGTTTTACCGAAATGGTAGAGTATTCAAGGAATCATGCTTCCATAATCATCTGGTCACTTGCCAACGAATCAGGATTTGATGAAACATATGCTTTTCGGAAAGAATACAATTATATAAAAGAAGCTGACCCTACAAGACCAGTGATTTTTAGCTATCCTGAAACAGTAGATTCAACCCCTCGTCCTTATGACATATTCAGTATGCATTATCAAGAGGTAACGTCAGACCTTGGACTGCCCGATATCCCTAAGCTGCATGATGAATTTGCTCATGTACCTTGTTATAATCTGGAAGATTTAAGACTAGACAGTAATATAAGAAATGTATGGGGCGAAAGTATAAAACGCGGATGGGATAATATCTTTGATACAGATGGAGCATTAGGCTGTGCTATTTGGGGAGGTATTGATGATGTTTTCCTACTTCCTGAAGGAGTTAAGAAAAAACATCAGTGTCACAGCGAAGGAAAAGCAGCAGGTTATGGAGAATGGGGAGCAATATTAGATATATATAAACGTGAAAAACCAGAAGCATATTTCACCAAAAAAGCATTTTCACCCATATATTTAGATACATCGAAGAGTGTAATTAATAATGATAAAGCAATACTATGGCTTAAAAACAGATTTGATCATACAGATCTGAAAGATATTAAAATGATATGTAGCGATGAAAATGGGAATATATTTTATACAGGAAAATTGGCAGTTTCTATCTTACCACATAAAACTGGTCATGTATCGATCCCCATTTCCAGCCCATATAAAAGAATAAAAGCAGAATTTTATAAAGATGATATTCTCATTGAAAATGAAATAATAGAAACTGCTGAAACTGCTGCAGACAAAATGACAGCAGAAGAAGCTCCCCTATTACAGCTCACCTGTGAAGAAACCTGCGATTTTATAAAGTACCGTTCCACAGAATTATCACTTTCTGTTAATAAACAAAATGGTACAATAAAACTATATGATACTGTCGGTGAAAAGATAATAGATAATTCAGAGATATTTATAAAAGGAATTCCTGAATTAAAGCGACTAAATGCAAAAGTATCTTATCAATTTATAAATAGAAAAGCACAGCTCATAGTAAAAAGAAACTATGATAAAGGCTTTACTGCCGAAATTCAAATAATATTCAGCGGTGCAGCCATACAGATAAAAAACATTGTGACTTCTGAAAACATGGATTTTGATAAATTAGAAAAAATTGGATTGAAACTAAGACTCTGTAAACAAGTGGAATATGTTTCATGGAAGAAAAAAGGACTATATTCTACTTATCCAGAACACCATATTGGCAGGAATATAGGAACAGCATACGCTATTCGCAAAAACACACAGACAAAACCATATCATTATGGCGAAAAACCAGAATGGAGCTGGGAACAGGATATGGAAAATCCATTTATATTTACAGAAGATGAAAATAAAAGCTGTGCTGTCACAAACGACTTTAAAACGACTCGTGATAACATAAAACAATACAGCATATCATCTGCAGGAGGAAAACAAATTCATATCATGCCATTAAGTGAAAACATTTCTGCTTTTGTAAAAAAAGAAGAAGATAACGATTGGTTACTTTTATCCAAAGGAAATTATTATCCCAGTTTATCTTGGGGAAATTATTGCGGAGAGAAGTTAGATGCAGATTGTTGTGAAATTGCTTTTATTATCACAACTCAGAGAGAAATGGAGAATAAACATTGAAACGAAGATATTTGATTTTACTAATCTTACAACTTGCTTTTATTTTTACAGCAGGCATGATTTCAAAAGACAGCAACATTAGTATAATGATTGCTTTCATAGGAGTTGCCTTTAATTTTCTCGTTTCCCTCAATATTCCATATGGTTTTTTATTTGGCGTGATATATGCCATAGCAAATGGAATGATTTCTTTTTATTCCGCAGCATATGCCACCTTTGCGTTTATGATATTTTTACAAGCTCCTATGGCGGCATATAGCTTTATCGCATGGAAAAAGAAAAAAACTTTATCAGATAAAATAATGAAAATAATGACATACCCACAGATGATATTTTTTATTATCCTTCTAACTTTAGCAGGGAGCGGAATATTCCTTATATTATTTTTCACTACAGGTAAAATAGAGATAGGAAGAGTATTTGATATTATTTTCTTTCTATTCAGTGCAGCAGCTTGCCTTCTTTTAGCTTTTTGTTTTAAAAGTGCATATATCATAACTCTGCTTTCTGGTATCGGCGGAACAATGCTTTGGCTCTATCACACTTTAACAGACGGTACAGGATTTTCACTCTGCATATTTTATCTTATTGTTGCAATAAATTCCATCATCGCAGTACGTGATCAATATTTTTCAGACACCCTTAATAAAAAAAATATATCATATAAAACTTTATAAATATGAAACATAGAAAGAGAGAAGAAGCTCACAAAACATTTCCAGTTTATCTTTCTTCTTCTCTCTAATTTCTAACTATTTTATATCTTTTTTTATACTACATTTCTAGTTCTTCTTATCTAGATCGTCTTATGTATCTTTCAGAAAAGAATATTCTTTATAAATACCATTTTACCTTTCAAATAAATTCACAGTAATTACTTTTGTTCCGAAAGTAAAATCATATGTCATGCTAGAAGTTTTATAAGAACGACTTCCGATTGTAACCCTATGTCCAGCAGTTTCACCTTGTATAGCTTTCCCATTTTTATCAAAACCTATATAATAATTTTGACCGCCTATTTCTACCTTTATTACATCTCTTACAACTAAATCGCCATATTTATCTGCAAAATAAACTTCTCCGCCATCTTCAATAAAAGCACTCTTTACTAATTGACCCGGAATCTCTGCCTTAAATGTAGAACCAGAAATAATAGAAGAATTACTATATAATTTCGTATTCACGTTTTCACCAGCACTTAGAGCAAAATAATTCTCTTTTCCATTTAAACCAGTCTTTAATGCACCATTAGTTCCAATACGCACTATAATATCATCAGAAACTTCTGCCTTGGTGCTGAAACCAGGACCAGAAACTTTAGTATCTTCTTTTACCTTAGTAATACCAGTTTCCAAACCACCTTTTTCATTTACATAGAACCAGTCATTATCCATATAGAAGAATTTAGATGTTTCTACAACTCCATCAGAGAAATAATACCACACATTATTAATCTTCTTCCAAGTGTTATCCATGACACGTTTTCCATTAGAAGCATAATAATACCATTGATCATCAGCAGTTTGATAAGGAGTATTTTTATTATAAGTATCTTCATTATTAATCCAGCCTACCATCATAGCCCCATTTTCATCTAAGCCATAATAATCTCCATCTACTTCATAAGCATAATCTCCCATCATCATTACCATATCTTCAAAGTAATACCATAGACCAGTCACATCTTGAAACCATTGATCCGATTTTGCTGTACCATTTGTATTAAAAAATAACCATACAAAATCTTCATATTGTGTTCCAGAACCATCAATAGCAGTTTCCTCAATGTCAGCACGTTCAGGAATTAATCCGCTGTCTTCTAATTGCTCATACATGGTAGTATCATAGGCGAATTTCTGCCAACCAGTTCCCATAGAACCAGACTGACTCAAATAATAAGTCTTTCCGGAAATGGTGACTAATTCATCTTGAGCCATTTCTCCATCACGGAAGAAATAATACCAAACACCATTAATCTGTTGCCAGCCTTTTACTTTAGAACCATCATGGATATAATACCAACCATCATAATCATTACCATTCCAACCTTCTTTTGATGCTGCCATAACAGCAGCAGTTGTTCCTATCGTCATAATAGATATAGCAGCTAAAGTAGCAGCCATTTTCATAGACTTCTTCATAATTATTCACCTTATCCTTTCTTTATACGATAAAAATAAAATATGCAATTAAATTTAATCATGTTCTAATCATATTCTGCTATCAGATAAATTTCCCGATAGCAGAATATAAATATTTTAATGTCCGTAATATACGGACAGATTATAGGGTGAAGAAAGGGATTTTTGCGCCTTTCTTTGTGGGATATTTTATTTATACTACATTTGAAATTAAAATACAATACGATTCCAAGGAATGTAATAATATGTAAGACCCCCGTTAAAATAGATAAAAAATCGGAAAGAATTGTAATATTTTTATAAGAAATATAAAAATAATAACAAAAATATAATAAAAATAATAACAGGGGTTAATGAGTTCGTAAAAAATATTACAAAGAAATAACAGAATAAAAAAGTGCGTCTGTAACGCACATATCATTTATCATAGAAAAAGCCTTAATCCATTTTCTATATGAAAAAAAACTTTTATCAGAATATTTAGAAAAATAAAAAGAGATAAATACTAATATTTATACTATGTATGATGAGTTTATCAAAAGTGAAGAAAAAGAAGGAGAACATTTTTAACAAAGGTTCGCGCCAGCAAGGGATATTCCAACGAAACCGCGCTCTCGCTCCGTTCCAGACGTAACGGACACTAAATTCGCAGCCCCTAACAGGTCTGCTCATTAAGTGCCAACGTCTTCCAAGGGGTTTCTTTTGGAATAG
>CANRVK010000156.1 GCA_947643285.1 uncultured Eubacteriaceae bacterium | reverse complement strand
TAAGAGCTGCATTTAAGGCAGTTCAGGAAAGTAAGCAGGTGGTCTTTTTAGTTCCTACCACAATACTCGCACAACAACATTATAATACTTTTGTGCAGAGAATGAAAGATTTTCCAGTGAGAATCGATTTATTATGCCGCTTTTGCACGCCAGCACAACAGAAAAATACCTTGGCAAATTTAAAAAAAGGTCAAGTTGATATTGTAATTGGAACACATCGTGTATTATCAAAAGATTTGATATTTAAAGATTTAGGATTATTGATTGTAGATGAAGAGCAGCGTTTTGGCGTGACTCATAAAGAGAAAATAAAGCAGTTTAAAAATACCGTAGATGTTTTAACATTGACAGCGACCCCGATTCCTAGAACTTTGCATATGAGTTTGATAGGAATAAGAGATATGAGTGTATTAGAAGAACCTCCTGTGGACAGAATGCCGATCCAGACTTATGTGATGGAATATAATGAAGAGATGATTCGGGAAGCGATTAATCGAGAGTCAGCGAGAGGTGGGCAAGTTTATTATGTCTATAATCGAGTGAATAATATAGAAGAAATCACAAACCATGTAGCGAAATTAGTGCCAGATGCGTCTGTTGCATTTGCACATGGACAGATGAGAGAACATCAATTAGAAAAAATCATGTATAAATTCATTAATGGGGAATTAGATGTCTTAGTATCTACTACCATTATTGAAACAGGATTAGATATTTCTAATGTCAATACCATTATCATTCATGATGCAGACCAGTTGGGGCTATCACAGCTCTATCAGCTTCGAGGGCGTGTAGGGCGTTCTAATAGAACTGCTTATGCGTTTTTGATGTATAAAAGAGATAAATTATTAAAGGAAGTAGCAGAAAAGAGATTGGCGGCAATACGGGAATTTACAGAATTAGGCTCTGGATTTAAGATCGCGATGAGAGATTTAGAGATAAGGGGAGCAGGAAATATTTTAGGAGCAGAACAGCATGGACATATGGCGGCTGTAGGGTATGATCTATATTGTAAAATGTTAAATGAAGCAGTAAAAACATTGAAAGGAACAATAGAGAACAAGGATTTTGAAACTATGATCGATATAGATATCAATGCTTATATTCCTACTTCTTATATAAAGAATGAAATGCAGAAATTAGATATTTATAAGCGGATTGCAGGAATTGAAAATCCAGAGGAGTATGCAGATATGCAAGATGAGCTGCTGGATCGATTTGGGGATATTCCAAAATCAGTGGAAAATTTACTCATCATCGCATATTTAAAATCTGTCGCACATAGTTTAGATATTGTGGAAATTAAGGCAAATAAACAAGAAATAAAATTGATTATGTTTGAACAAGCAGATGTGGATAGACAAAAGATCGCTGTATTGTTGGAAAAATTTTCCGGAAGTTTAAAGATTAAATTAGGAAATCCTCCTTATTTTCTCTATACTTATGATAAAAAACAGTCAAAAGATGAGGAAAGCCAAGTTGCACTGGTGCAGAGGATTTTGGAGGAAATGAAAGGGATTATGATAAAAAAAGAATGTAAAAAAGGTTAAAGGAGGATTTGTTTTATGAAGGTATTATTAATTAATGGAAGCCCAAAGGAAAAGGGTTGTACTTATCGTGGGCTTATAGAGGTAGCTGGGGTATTGGAAAAAGAGGGGATTGAAACGGAAATTTTTCATATAGGAGCAAAGCCTATTCAAGGCTGTATTGGCTGTGGAGGCTGTGCGAGAGCAGGGCAGGGGAAATGTATATTTGGAGAAGATTCTGTCAATATTGGAATAGAAAAGGCAAAGACAGCAGATGGTTTTGTTTTTGGATCTCCTGTTCACTATGCAGCAGCTTCTGGCGCGATCACTTCATTTTTGGACAGGGCATTTTATGCAGGAAAGAAGAATTTTGTATATAAACCGGGAGCGGTGATTGTGAGCTGCAGAAGAGGAGGAGCATCAGCAGCATTTGATCAGTTAAATAAATATTTTACTATTTCTAATATGCCAGTTGTAGCTGCTTCGTATTGGAATATGATACATGGAAATACGCCAGAAGAAGTGGAGAAGGATTTAGAAGGGCTTCAGACAATGCGAGTGCTGGGGAGAAATATGGCATGGCTTTTGAAATCAATAGAAGCAGGAAAGCAGGCAGGAGTGGGGATTCCAGAAGCGGAAGAGATAGTGAAAACGAATTTTATTAGAGAATAATTGTTTCGTGGATGTTTAAAATGGGTGGCGATAGGTTCACGTCTTACCGCTGATATCCCCTGCCAGACGCGCTTTCGCTCCTTCCAGACGTAACGGGCACTAAATTCGCAAATCCCGCTTCTTGCGGGTTTGCTTATTAAGTGCCGACGTCTTCCAAGGGTCTGTCTGGGGATATTCAGCGGTAAGGCGTTACTTTTTTGGCATGGGCAGGAACGTGGAGGTTTTAAGGTATAGAGGAATGGTAGCTATTATTTGAATTTATAGTTATTGAAAGGATAGAAAAATAGGAGAGGGGATTGATTTGATTTAGGCGAAAAAGATTTTTTGCTTTAAGTTAGGTTATAAGATAGTAACTTATCTAGAAAGCGTGAACCTTATGGAATAATGATGAATGTAACAGTTCAGGCTTTTTATTTGTTATTGTGAAATTCGCTTTTCACAGAGTAGAATTGTCAACAAACGAGCGGAGGCAAGGACCTATTCCAAAAGAAGCCCCTTGGAAGACGTTGGTACTTAATGAGCAGTCCTGTAAAGGGCTGCAAATTTAGTACCGTTACGTCTGGAACGGAGCGAGAGCGCGGCTTCGTTGGAATAGATCCTTGCCGTAGCGTTCCCCTTTGATGCTCAAATAGACAAAACTGTAACTGATGAGTAATTTTTTTGGAAAATAATTCTGGTGTAATGGAAAAGATCGGTGTATAATATAAAAATTAGATTTTTCATTTAGGAGGTAAGGGAGATGCCAGTAAAATATGTATTTGTAACAGGTGGGGTGGTTTCTGGATTGGGAAAAGGTATTACAGCGGCTTCTTTAGGTAGATTGCTCAAGGCGCGTGGTTATACTGTGACGATGCAGAAGTTTGACCCCTATATTAATATAGATCCGGGGACTATGAATCCCATTCAGCATGGGGAAGTATTTGTTACAGATGATGGGGCGGAAACAGATCTGGATTTGGGACATTATGAAAGTTTGAATAAAAATTCTAATGTGACAGCAGGAAAAATTTATTGGTCTGTATTGTCGAAGGAACGCCGGGGAGATTTTGGCGGAGGGACAGTACAGGTGATTCCACATATTACAAATGAGATTAAAAATCGTTTTTATAGAAATTATACAGCGAAGGATACACAAATTGCGATTATTGAAGTGGGAGGAACAGTTGGAGATATCGAAAGCCAGCCATTTTTAGAGGCACTTCGGCAATTTCAAAATGATGTGGGACATGAAAATGCAATCTTGATTCATGTGACATTAATTCCATATTTAAAGTCTTCAGGAGAAATGAAAACAAAACCGACACAGGCGAGTGTAAAAGAACTGCAAGGAATGGGAATTAAACCCGATATTATTGTGTGCCGTTCAGAATATCCTATCGATCAAGGGATAAAAGATAAGATTGCGTTATTTTGTAATGTAGAAAGTGATCATGTGTTGCAGAATTTAGATGTAGAAGTATTGTATGAAGCCCCTCTTGCGATGGAAAGGGAACATTTAGCGGAAGTTGTTTGTGAATGTCTGCATTTGGAGTGTAAAGAGCCAGACTTGAAAGATTGGATTGCTATGGTAGATGCATGGAAGAATCCAGAAAGGGAGGTTACAATCGCTTTAGTTGGAAAGTATATTCAACTTCATGATGCTTATATTAGCGTAGTAGAAGCATTAAAACATGGAGGCGTTGCAAATGGAGCTTCTGTGAAAATAAAATGGATAGATTCAGAACAGATAAAAAAAGAAAATATAGAAGAAATGATGGAGGGAGTAAAGGGTATCATTGTTCCCGGAGGATTTGGAGATCGTGGTATTGAAGGGATGATTGTAGCTATTGCATATGCTAGAATAAAAAAGATTCCGCTTTTTGGAATATGTTTAGGGATGCAATTATCCATTGTAGAATTTGCCCGAAATGTGTTAGGATATCATGATGCGCATAGCATAGAATTAAATCCTGCTACGACACACCCTGTTATTCATTTGATGCCAGATCAAACAGGAGTTGAGGATATCGGAGGAACATTACGTCTGGGAGCATATTCTTGTGTATTGGATAAAGCTTCAAAGGCATATGAATTATATCAGCAGGAAATCATACAGGAACGTCACCGTCATCGGTATGAAGTGAATAATGATTTTAGAAAAGCTTTGACAGAACATGGTATGGTACTTTCTGGAATATCGCCAGATGGAAGAATCATAGAAATGATAGAATTAAAAGATCATCCTTGGTTTATTGGAACACAGGCACATCCCGAACTGAAATCCAGACCGAACCGTCCGCATCCTTTGTTTGCTGGTTTCATAAAGGCAGCATTAGAATGTTAAAGGGTGAGTTGTCGAATGTTAAAAAATGAGCTGTCAGAACAGCAAAAAAGCTGTTTTGACATTACAATTTCACCTTTCTATTCTACTGTTATCATAAAAATTTAAAAAAAGTAGAATAGCCAATTAATTAGCGGAGGCAAGGACATATTCCAAAAGAAGCCCCTTGGAAGACGTCGGCACTTAATAAGCAAACCCGCAAGAAGCGGGATTTGCGAATTTAGTGTCCGCTACGTCTGGAACGGAGCGAGAGCGCGGCTTCGTTGGAATATGTCCTTGCCGTAGCGTTCCCCTTTGACTTTCAGGCAGATAGAACAGTAATATTTTGACAATTTTAAATTAGAATGAGTATATTTTTTAGGATAGTGTTTTAGGATTTCAGTAAAAAAAAGAAAGTTCACTAAAAATTTAGGAAATAAATAAAAAATTTCACAATATGTATATTGATTTCTGGTTCGACTAATCCTATAATGTAATAGACTGGACTTTCCAGTACATATGTTATATGGCGAGGAGGAACAAATGGAAAACGAAAACGATAATAGAAATAAAAATAATGGTAAGATGCCAAAGAATATGCAGACGATTATTATTTTGGTTATCTCTGGTTTACTTATGCTTATGCTTATTAGTTTTATGAATACTTGGATTCAAGGTGCAACTAACCGAGAGGTTTCTTATGACGATTTTATAGAGATGCTAGAAAAAGGAAAAGTGTCATCAGTATCCATTCAATCTGATAGGATTATAATAGAACCAAAAGAGCAAGTGAACGCTTTTACAAATATTACTTTTTATACAGGAATTGCAGAAGACAGAACTACTATCAGCAATCGTTGTCAGGAAGCAGGAGTAGAATATAAGGCGGTTGTGCCAGATTCTAGTTCAGGGATTATAGATTTTATTGTTGTTTGGGTATTACCTGTTTTATTGATGTATTTAGTATTGGGCTTCTTTGTGCGGAAGATGACAAAAGGAGGCGGAGGCATGATGGGAGTAGGAAAGAGCAATGCCAAAGTCTATGTACAAAAAGAAACAGGTGTTACATTTCGAGATGTAGCAGGACAAGATGAAGCGAAGGAGTCATTGACAGAGATTGTAGATTTCCTGCATAATCCGGGGAAATATGCAAAAATCGGAGCGAAATTGCCAAAGGGTGCTTTATTAGTAGGACCTCCGGGAACAGGTAAAACATTATTGGCGAAGGCAGTAGCAGGCGAGGCAAAAGTTCCATTTTTTTCATTGGCAGGATCTGATTTTGTGGAAATGTTTGTCGGTGTAGGTGCATCTAGAGTGCGTGATCTGTTTAAACAGGCACAACAGGCAGCGCCATGTATTATATTTATCGATGAAATTGATGCGATTGGAAAGACAAGAGATAGTCGATATGGCGGAAATGATGAGAGAGAACAGACTTTAAATCAGTTATTATCGGAAATGGACGGATTCGATACCTCGAAAGGATTGCTCATTTTAGCTGCTACCAATAGACCAGAGGTATTAGATAAAGCGCTGTTAAGACCGGGGCGTTTTGATAGAAGAATTATTGTGGATAAGCCAGATTTAAAAGGCAGATTAGAAACATTGAAGGTACATGCGAAGAATGTTTTGATGGACGATACCGTGAATCTAGAAGAAATCGCGCTGGCAACTTCAGGTGCGGTGGGGTCTGATTTGGCGAATATGATCAATGAAGCGGCTATTTTAGCAGTGAAACAAGGCAGAAATGTGGTATCTCAAGCAGATTTATTTGAATCGGTGGAAGTGGTAATCGCAGGAAAAGAGAAGAAGGATAGAATTTTAAGCTCACAGGAGAAGAAGACCGTCGCTTATCATGAAGTGGGACATGCGCTTGTGACAGCTTTGCAAAAAGATGCAGAGCCAGTGCAAAAAATCACTATTGTTCCTAGAACGATGGGATCATTAGGATATGTGATGCAAGTGCCAGAAGAAGAGAAATATTTGATGTCGAAAGACGAATTAGAAGCTAGGCTGGTCACTTTGTTGGCAGGACGTGCGGCAGAAGAAATTGTATTTTCTTCTATTACAACTGGAGCTTCTAATGATATTGAAAAGGCGACGCAGATAGCTAGAGCTATGATAACACAATATGGTATGTCAGATAAATTTGGATTGATGAGTTTAGAGAGTGTAGAAAATCCATATTTAGATGGAAGAACCGTGATGAATTGTGGAGATGCTACAGCAGGTGAAGTGGATAAAGAAGTGATGAAATTATTAAAAGTGTGCTTTGAAAAGGCGAAACTTTTATTGATTGAAAATCGCGATATATTAGATAAAATTGCAGCATTTTTATACGAAAAAGAAACGATCACAGGAAAAGAATTTATGAAGATATTCCATGAAGCGAAAAAAATACCAGAAGAATTTGTGGAAAAAGAAGATGTTGCTGTTGAAGAAATGCAAAAGATAGAAGCAAAAGAAAGTGATGTCATAGAAGAAAATTCTAAAAAAGAAGAGAATATTGAGTTCAAGTAGAGATAGTGATAAATGATAAAAAGTTATTGCAATTTCCTGCAATTCTGCTATACTATGGATAAAAGTAAATGTTTGCCGTTGGCTATGCGACGGGGTATAAGAAACATAGTAGGTAATTTTGCCACTTGCCGATGGTGTGGGGTAAAAATGATTCGGTATGTAAATATTTGCCACTTGCTATACAGGTGGGATATAAGTAGTATAGTTCGTTCATAAATCCCCGTCATTTTTTTGATGGGGATTTTTTCTAAGGAGAAATGATGGAAATAAAACAAGGATATTCTTATCATATCAAAGATGAATTTTTTGATTTAGTGCAAGATAAATATTTGATGGGAAATAAAGAGAACGGAAATTACCGACCTCATTTTTTAGCGATTCAAGATAATAAAAATGAAGAATTGTATTGGATGATTCCGATTAGTTCACAAGTGGATAAATATAAAATTATCATGGACAAGAAAATAAAAAGATATGGAAAGTGCAATACAATAGTCATAGGAAAATTTGCTGGAAGGGACAATGCTTTTTTAATTCAAAATGCCTTTCCGATTATAAA
>CANRVK010000155.1 GCA_947643285.1 uncultured Eubacteriaceae bacterium | reverse complement strand
TGTTACACTAGAACAGGCTAAAACGCTTGCCATAACTCATGCAGGACAGACAACAGAAACTGTTACATTCAAAAAGACAAAAACGGATTTGGATGATGGCAGAAGGATTCATAAAGTGGAATTTTATACAGCAGATGGAAAGGAATATGATTATGAAATCGATGCGGTGACAGGCACAATTATAAAATGGGAATATGATACAGAAAATTATATCCCTGTGCCTCAAACAGTCAATCCTACACCATCGCCTATACCTGCACAGAATGAGAATAATTCATCTACTGGAATATCTGGGATAGAAGCAGCGAAGGCTGCAGCTTTGAAGCACGCTGGACTCAGTTCCGCTAACGTGAGATGGGGAAAAGTGAAATCAGATTATGAAGATGGTCGTCTAGTGTATGAAGGAGAATTTTATTATAATAATCTGGAATATGAATTTGAAATTGATGCTGCAACTGGTGTAATAGTAGATTGGGAAATAGATGATTAAATTTTTTGTGATAACTGATATGAAGTAAGCATAAAAAAGAAAAACTCTATGCAGATGTAAATCACATTTGTATGGAGTTTTTTATTTTTTTAAAATGTCAGGTAACAATTATAATATTTGACCTGTCTACTTGTCAAAAATCATATCATGCCGGAGCGCCCCCTATATAATTGCCTAAAGAAAACAATAAACAAGTTTATTCAAAATTTTGGGATATTAGGAAAATATCCTTGCATATATCTAGGAAATACTATATACTAAATAATAGAAATTCGTACACTTTAGAACTATTTATGAGGAATTTAAAATAATATAGGAGGAGATAGAAATGAAAAGTATTGAAAATTTCCTAAAGAAATATAGGATTGACAAGAAGTTAAGGATATCATTCAGGAGTATGAAAATACTGATTTTAATTGAAATGATAGTTGGAGTAATTGGATGTACGGTAATCAGCAAAAATTTAAAAGACTTTTACAATATAGATTACCAAAATAGTATTTGTCAGATGGAAATTTATAAAGATAGTCAAACAATTGAAAAGATGCTTTTAAGTTCTTTGACAACAAGTGATTTAGAAGAAAGAAGAGCCTATTTAGAAGAATCCCATGTATATTCTGATAGTATTGCTAATAATCTTAAAAAATTGAAGGAAACATTTTATGATCAGAAACTTTTAACAGAATTAGAAACGTCTATTAAAGGGACAAAGGGGTTAAGAGAGGAATTAATTGCATTAGTAGAAGCGAATCAGATAGATGATGCACTTCTATTTTTTAATGGTAAATATGGTAATGCAATAGACCAAGTGCAGGATATGTTGGTTCGATTTGGAAAAGAAACAGATGAAGCCGCACTTCAAAAACATTTAGACGCTACTCGTATTGGAGTTATAAGTGTATTGGAACTGTTTGCTCTGGGGATTATTTGTGTTATTTTATCATCTGTATTGGGGAAAGCTGTTACAAAACAGCTTGTGACGCCGATTTATGATATAAAAGGGGCGACGGATAAGTTAAAGGAAGGAATTTTAGATGTGAAAATTTCTTGCGAATCAGAAGATGAATTTGGGGAGTTGGCAGTTAATTTTAATGATTCGTGTGAAATATTACATAATATTGTTACAGATGTGGGAAGTTTATTAAACCAGATGGCGCAGGGAGATTTCAATATAGAAGCTAAGAAAGAGTATGCAGGAGAATTTACAGAAGTACTGCAATCTATACGGAAAATGAATTATGATTTAAATAATACCTTAAAAAATATCAATGAGGCATCTTCACAAGTGGCATTAGGTTCAGGGCAGCTTGCCGAAGGAGCGCAATTGCTCGCGGAAGGGGCAACAGAACAAGCGAGTACGATAGAAGAATTGACAGCAACAATAGAAAATGTATCTAAACTCGCGCAGGATAGTGCGACAAGAGCAGAAAATACATATTATATGGTAGAAGATGCGGAGAAAAAAGCAGAACGTAGTCAAGAGGAATTAAAAGAACTCACAAATGCGATGGAACGTATTAATAGTACTTCTATGGAAATCCAAAATATTATAGTTTCTATTGAGGATATCGCATCTCAGACAAATTTACTTTCTTTAAATGCATCGATTGAAGCGGCTAGAGCAGGAGAAGCAGGAAGGGGATTTTCTGTAGTTGCAGATCAGATTAGAAAACTGGCAGCAGATAGTTCACAAGCTGCGGTAAATACAAAGGAATTAATTGAAAAATCATTAATGGAAATTGGGAAAGGGAATGATATTACTAATAAAACAGTATATGCTTTAAATGAAATTTTAGATATAATGAAGTCCTTTTCAAGCACAGTAAAAGGAGCTAGTATTTCATCGAATAATCAGGCAGAGCTTTTGAAACAAGTTGAAGTTGAGATAGAACAAATATCAGAAGTTGTTCAAAGTAATTCCTCTGCTGCGCAAGAAACATCAGCAACAAGTGAAGAATTATCAGCACAGTCAGAAAATTTAAGAAGACTTGTGGAACAGTTTAAGCTGCATGAGGAATAATATATTAGTAATAAAAAGTTATAATAAATAGATGGAAATAATAAAAAACAGATTTCAGAAACGAAAAAAGTCAGGAAAAATTTATGTTTTCACTGACTTTTTGTATTATATGACTTTATTTTTTGAAATAAATAAAAGAAAAACTTTAGTTTCTATCATGAAAAGAATGGAAACATGATAAAATAGAAATGATGGATAAAGTATAAAAGTAAAGAGAAATAAGTTCTTGGGATTTTTCATTGAATCTGATTTTTGTATATGGTATGATTTTTCTAGATTCAAGGTTGAAACACATGGAAGGGGAAGTAAGATGGAAAAAACGACAGAAAAAGCGGAACAAGTGTTAAAACAATATTTTGGATATGATAAGTTTCGAGAGGGACAGGAAAAAATCATACACAGTATTTTAGAAGGAAAAGATGCATTAGGTATCATGCCAACAGGAGCGGGAAAGTCTATCTGTTATCAAGTGCCAGCACTTATGTTGGAAGGAATAACATTAGTGATATCTCCTCTGATATCTTTGATGAAGGATCAAGTGAGTGCGCTCAATCAGGCTGGGATACATGCAGCATTTATCAACAGTTCTCTTTCTTTTCGTCAAACTCTTTTAGCACTTCGTTATGCGAAAGAAGGGCGATATAAGATTATTTATGTAGCTCCAGAGAGATTAGAAACAGAGGAGTTTCTGAATTTCGCTCTTCAGAGTCCGATTTCTATGTTAACAGTAGATGAGGCACATTGTATTTCCCAATGGGGACAGGATTTCAGACCAAGTTATTTAAAGATTATGGATTTTGTTGTAAAACTCCCAAAACGTCCAATTATAAGCGCATTTACTGCAACTGCTACAAAAGAGGTCAGGGAAGATATTATTTGTATTTTAAATTTAGAGAATCCAGAGATCTTGGTGACAGGATTTGACAGAAAAAATTTGTATTTTTCCGTACAGACTCCCAAAAATAAATATCAGACAATTTTAGAATATATAAAGATAAATCCAAATAAAAGTGGAATTATATATTGTTCTACCAGAAAAAATGTGGAAGATGTGACAGAAAGACTACAAAAAGACGGTATTTCTGTCACAAAGTATCATGCAGGGCTTTCCGATGAAGAACGCCAGCACAATCAAGATGAATTTATTTATGATCAGAAACAAGTTATGGTGGCGACAAATGCCTTTGGAATGGGGATAGATAAGTCTAATGTGAGATATGTTCTGCACTATAATATGCCTAAGAATATGGAGAGTTATTATCAAGAGGCAGGACGAGCAGGAAGGGATGGAACGCCAGCAGAGTGTATTTTATTTTATAGTGGGCAAGATGTTATTACAAATCAGTATTTTATAGAAATGGAAAAAGAAAATGAAGAAATGGACGAAGAAGCCCAAAAATTAGTGAGGGAAAGAGATAAAGAACGCCTAAAGAGAATGACATTTTACTGTTTTACAAATGATTGTTTAAGAGAATATATGTTACGCTATTTTGGAGAATATGGGAGCAATTATTGTGGAAATTGTTCTAATTGTATGACGCAATTTGAAGAGGTAGATGTCACAGAAATCAGCAGGGATATTATTGGGTGTGTATTGGAGAGCAGGCAGAGATATGGAATCAATGTGATCATGGAAACATTGCATGGGTCTAATACAACAAAGGTGAGGCAGTATGGGCTGGATAGAAATTCTTATTATGGAAAATGGAATACCTATCCTATTTTTAAGCTCAGACAGATATTTAATCAGTTATTGTTAAAAGAATATCTACATTTGACAGAAGATGAATATGCTATTATAAAAATCAATCCTAGTGCGAAGGGGATTTGGGAATATAAAGAAACATTGAGAATGAAGTTAGTAAAGGGAGAAAAGGCTGTTTCTATCAAAGAAGAGAGTAAAAAAGTAGCGGAGAAGATACCTCTTACAAACAGAGAAAAAGAGTTATTTGAACAGCTCAGAGAATTACGAATGAAAATAGCAAAAGAAGAGAGGATGCCTCCGTATATTATATTTTCTGATAAGACATTGACCGATATGTGTGTAAAGATGCCGTATTCTAAAGAAACTATGCTGATGGTGTCTGGAGTGGGGGATGCGAAGTATGAAAAATATGGACAGAAGTTTTTAGATGTGATAAAGAGGTATTCTAATCAGATAGAGGGTTATTAAAAAAGAGTGGGGTATTGTTATAGAGAAGGAAAGCGGCTTCTTATTGCAACACGGCAAAACATTTGATATAATTTAAAAAGGATAGGAGATATTATCTATAATGGTTATTATTCAAATTGCTGAGAGTTGGGGGATTGTATTGGCGAGAGGTCCACGTTTTCTCCGTGATATACCCCAGCAGACGCGCTTTCGCTCCGTTCCAGACGTAACGGACACTAAATTCGCAGCCCCGCTTCCCCGCGGAACTGCTCATTAAGTGCCAACGTCTTCCAAGGGTCTGCTTAAGGTATATCACGGAGAAAACGTTACTCTTTAGCGGTGGTGCAGTTACGTTGTATAGGCTACCTTTTACCTGAGTTTAAAGATATGTTCAGGGTGTGGTAATATAAAGAAATTAAAATGTTTTTATGTTGTTTATTAGTGTTTGATTATGAAAAAGGAAATTTGGAATGATTATAAAAACAGTGTGTTGATGGTGGAATTATGATTCATAGGTATAGTTTAACCAAAAGCTAATAAAATTAAAAGTATTACTTTCTTGTACTTTTTTGTAGGTAGTGTGTAGGCGGTGTATTTTTTACTTAGAATAGCCAACGAACTAGCGCAGGGGAGGAAGTATTCCGAAAGAAGCCCCTTGGAAGACGTTGGTACTTAATGAGCAGTTCCCGTTAGGGGGCTGCGAATTTAGTACCGCTACGTCTGGAACGGAGCGGGAGCGCGGCTTCGTTGGAATACTTCCTCCCCTGCGCGGAAACCAAAACTTTATGTACATCAAACAATGATTTATTGAATAGTAACTATAATTTCATATACTCTTATAAAAGTTTTGATAAGAAGAAAGGAGTAGTTATGCGTAATGTAAAGTTAACAGAATTAATAAAAAAGATGAGTTTGATCAATAAGACACCTGATATTGATGCCGATTCTATTCGGATTACACAGCCAGATATCAATCGTCCGGCGCTGCAGTTGACAGGGTTTTTTGATCATTTCGACAGTGACCGTGTTCAGATTATCGGTTATGTGGAATATGCGTTTTTAGAAATTCTGACAGAAGAGAGAAAAAATAATATTTATCAGCAATTATTGTCCAGTAATATTCCTTGTTTAATATTTTGTCGGGATTTAGAGCCAGAACAAAGTTTAATAGACATCGCATATCAATATGGTGTGCCGATTTTAATATCAAAAAGCAGTACCTCTTCTTTTATGGCGGAGGTGATTCGTTGGTTAAAGGTGCAGTTAGCTCCTACCATCACGATTCATGGAGTGTTAGTGGATGTGTATGGAGAGGGAGTGCTGATTATGGGGGAGAGCGGAATCGGGAAAAGTGAGGCCGCTTTAGAGTTGATCAAAAGAGGACATCGGCTTGTGACAGATGATGTAGTGGAAATCAGAAAGGTGAGCGATGAAACTCTGATAGGAACTGCACCAGAGATAACAAAACATTTTATTGAGCTGCGTGGTATTGGGATTATTGATGTTAAGACGTTGTTTGGTGTGGAGAGTGTGAAAGATACACAATCGATTG
Organism: uncultured Eubacteriaceae bacterium; assembly: GCA_947643285.1. GTDB lineage: Bacteria > Bacillota > Clostridia > Lachnospirales > Lachnospiraceae > MGBC136627. Next base: position 1,371 of record CANRVK010000155.1, on the reverse strand, counting down.
ATATGGTGATTAAATTAGAAGAATGGAATAAGGATAAGGAGTATGACAGACTGGGACTGGAAGAAGAGTATACGGAATTTTTGGGAAATAAGGTAGTGTGTCATTCTATTCCGATTCGTCCGGGACGTAATTTAGCGATTATTGTGGAATCGGCAGCGGTTAATTATAGGCAGAAAAAGATGGGATATAATGCGGCAAAGGAATTATATAATCGAGTGCAGAAGAATTTTGCAAAACAGAATGAGGAAGATTGAGTTTTAATTTAGATAAAATAGAGAATAAATGGATAACGGAGGATTAAAAGATGGGAAAATTATGTTTTGGAGTGGATTTGGGAGGTACATCTATCAAATTGGGATTATTTGATTCGGAAGATGGTTTGTTAGAGAGTTGGGAAATTGTAACGAGAAAAGAAGAGGGAGGAAGTCTTATTTTAGATGATATTTCTGCTGCCATTTTAAAAAAGATGGGAGAGAGGAATATTTCAAAGGAGGAGATTTTGGGTGTGGGAATTGGTGTTCCCGGACCAGTGACTTCAGATGGATATGTGAATAGTTGTGTGAATTTAGGTTGGGGACGTTTTGATGTAGCAAAGGAATTGGGAGATAAGATAGGTATGCCGGTAAAGGTCGGAAATGATGCCAATGTAGCAGCACTGGGAGAGATGTGGCAAGGAGGAGCACAGGGATATCAGCATGTGGTTATGATTACGCTGGGAACAGGAGTCGGCGGCGGCATTATTATTAATGGAAAGATATGGGAAGGTGTGAATGGAGCTGCTGGTGAGTTGGGGCATATGCCAGTTGTATATGAAGAAACAGAAACTTGTAATTGTGGCAGAAAAGGATGCTTGGAACAAGTGGCTTCTGCTACAGGTATTGTGAAGGTGGCAAAACGTCTGTTAAATGAAACAGATAAACCTTCTTCTTTGAGAAATGTACAATATATTTCTGCAAAGGAAGTTTTTGATGCGGCAAAAAATGGAGATGAATTGGCGAATGATGTATTAGAAAATATGGGAGAATATATGGGTATAGCTTTAGCAAATGTGGCGTCGGTCGTAGATCCGGAAGTGTTTGTAATAGGCGGCGGTGTTTCTAAGGCAGGAACAATTTTAATTGATTTGATTCAGAAGTATTATAAGACGAAAACTTTATTTAGTACGAAGAATACAAAGTTTGCTCTGGCACGTCTTGGAAATGATGCGGGAATTTATGGAGCGGCGAAAATGGTGTTGGGCTGAAATAGCAGAAATTGAGATAGTGTTGAAGTGAAGTGTGTGGAGTGGAAATAGAGTTGGAACGAAATAGAATTAGATGGAAATAGAATTGGAATGGAAATAGGGTTGGATTGAAATAGAATTAAATGGAA